>NZ_CABSQF010000053.1:0-30188 GCF_902479695.1 uncultured Phyllobacterium sp.
CAACCAACCAAACAACCTTCCAACATAGCGCACTTCGCCAGGATCATAACCCAGAGCCTGAGCGCGGCCGCCCAAAGCCCCGGAAAGCAGTCAACCGGACTGTTTTAACACCCGAACGGGCAAAGCCACTCCACAAAACCAACAAAACCAGCTTCTAACAAAACACAAACATAACCCCGCCAAAAGCGGGGCTTTCGCCGTTCGAGGAATGCCGGTGCAGCCCTCTTAAAACTGCACAGCGCCAGTATTTGCGCCGCACAGGAGAACGCCAACACGTTCGTCCGGACCGGCAACGTATTTCTGCGCGAGAAGCGCGGCAAAGGCGGCGGCGCCACCGGGCTCAGCGACAATGCGCAGCCGCTCCCAAAGGGCGGACTGCGCAGCACGAATGTCATCGTCCGAGACGAGCACGGACTGCGCGACAAAATCCCGGGCAAACGGGAACATCAGTTCTCCGACGCGCCTGGGCGCCAGGGAATCGGCGGCGATGCCTTCCGTCGGCGCATCGACGGGTCTGCCTGCGCTGAACGCCCTGTGCAGGGTCGGTGCATCCTCCGGTTCGACAGCGACGATTTTGACGCGGCCGCAAAACCAGGCCGCAATCCCACCAATCAGGCCGCCGCCACCCACCGCGACCAAAAGGGTCGTGATAGCAGGCAGGTCCATTTCGATTTCCAGACCAAGCGTTCCCTGGCCGAGCAGGGTTTCCGGCTGATCGAAGGCGTGAACCGGCATTGCCCTGCGTTCCGCCACGAACTGCTCGCTCGCCGCCAGGGCATCGGCATACCGGTCTCCGGAAACAACCAGGTTTGCACCGTAACTGCGGATACGGTCCGCCTTGGCAGGTGCGGTGACGCCGGGCACGAATATGGTTGCGGGTATGCCAAGCCGCATGGCCGCGTAGGCGACAGCAGCACCATGATTGCCGCCCGATGCGGCAACCACGCCCGTTTCCGGCACTGGGCGGGTGAGCAGATTGGCAAAGGCGCCGCGCGCCTTGAACGAACCAGAGTGCTGCAGAAATTCAAGTTTGAAATCGACGCCGCGCGTCGGCAGGCCGAAGTCACCGAGATCGGCCCGTATGACCGGAGTATGCCGGATGTGCGGCCGGATGAGACGCTCGGTTTCAACAATGCGTTCCGGCGTGATCTGTATTGGGCTGGACATGGTGCGAACTCACGATGCAAAGAGCCGAGCTTAGAGCGCTCTCGCCTGCAAATGCAACTTTTGTGGTTTGCTGCAGATCCTTTGTTCACACTATTCCCTCTGCATTTGCCGGACAGACGCCGCATGGGACGGATGAATATCACATATATTTCAACTGCTTATTTGTTTTCTCCAGCGATCTTGTCAACCGCGTTGACTCATTCAGCAACTTCTGATTATCTAAAATAACAAATGAGCGATATTTGCTCAAATGTAGATTTAGCAGAAAAATGAGTCTTTGGGGAGGAAAACCATGCTCAACCGTCGCAGCTTTTTGTTCAGATTCGCCTTTGCCGGAACCGCCATTTCATTGGTGGCAGGTCTGGGCATGACCGCAGCCAATGCGGATGGCCTGAAAATCGGGTTCAGTCAGGTGACCTTGCAGTCGCCCTTTTATGTGCAGCTCAAGACAGGAGCGGAAGCGGCCGCCAAGGCCGGCGGCGATACACTGGTTTTCCTCGATGCCAACGGCGATGTCAGCAAGCAGAACAATGACATTCAGGATCTGATTACCCAGGGCGTGAACGCGCTGATCATCAACCCGGTCAATCCCGATGCGGTCGTGCCATCGCTCGAAGCGGCCGTTGCTGCCGGTATTCCGGTCATTACGGTTGACCGCAGCGTCAATGGCAAGGGCGTTACCGCTCATGTCGGCCGCGACAACAAGAACATGGGCAAGCTGGTCGGCGAAGCGGTTGTCGCGCGCCTGAAGGCTGACGGTGTCGAGAAAGCCAAGATCATCGAGATCCAGGGCGATGCCGGCGGCGCGGTCATGATGGACCGGCGCGACGGTTTTCACAGCGCCATTGAAGGGTCGGGTCACACCATCATCGAAGGCCCCTATGCGGAATACATCCGCGCCAATGCGGTCACCGCCATGCAGGATCTGCTTCAGGCCAATCCGGATGTGAAGGTTATCTATGCGCACAATGACGATATGGCGCTTGGCGCTCTGCAGGTCCTGAAGGAAAACAACCGCAGCGATGTGCTGGTTGCCGGTGTGGACGGTTTGTCGGAAGCGCTCACCATCATTGCCGACGGCGGCAATTATATCGGTTCGGCGCTGAATGATCCCAAATATCTCGGTGACGTGACAATTCAGGTTGCCCGCGAAGCGGCGGCCAAGAAGCCGGTTTCGTCCTTTGTCGATGCGGGCACGGCACTGGTAACGTCCAAGAATGTTGCGGATTTCCCCCGCGCCGGACTGTTTGCCGAATATCGCCCGCACGTTCTCGGCCAGTAAGGCCTCCTCCCGAGCCTGCGGAGCAGACCTGTTCCGCAGCTCCCATTATTATATACCCACAGGATACCATGATGCGTGCAGCAGTTCTCTATGCCCCGGGCGACATTCGCCTCGAAGACGTCCCGGAACCACAGATCAAGCCGGGACACGTGATTGTCCGCGTCGCGTCCGTGGGCGTTTGCGGGTCGGATCTACCGCGCATGCTGATCAAGGGCGCACACAGGATGCCGCTCATCTGCGGCCATGAGTTTTCGGGTCATATCACTGAGCTTGGCGAAGGCGTTGAAGGCTTTGACCTCGGCGAACTGGTGGCCATTCCGCCGATGCTGCCATGCTTCGAATGCGACCAGTGCCAGAAGGGGCAGTTTTCGCGCTGCCGTGACTACGATTATTTCGGTTCGCGCCGGGATGGCGCCTATGCGGAATTTGTCTGCGTTCCCGTTTCCAATCTTTTGAAGACACCAAAGGGGATTGACCCAAGAGCGGTCGCCATGACCGATCCCGCGTCGATTGCCATTCATGCCATATGGAAGGCTGGCGGTATCGGAATGGGTCAGCGCGGCGGCGTCATCGGCTGTGGCCCGATTGGCCTGTTTGCCATTCAATGGCTCAAGCTGATGGGCGCGAGCGATGTTGTTGCCGTCGATGTATCGGAGGAAAAGCTGGCCATGGCGCGGCGTGCCGGCGCAACACACACATTCCTGTCCGGTGCGGACATTCCCGCCAACCTGCTTTGCGATACGATTATCGAAGCCGCCGGACATCCGTCGTCGATCAACATGGCGGTGAAGATGGCCGCACCGAGCGGTCATGTGGTCTTCATCGGCATTCCGGTTGCGGAGGTAACCCTGGACAACAAGACATTCCAGCATTTCCTGCGGCAGGAGGTATCGCTGCATGGCTCGTGGAATTCGTTCGGCGCGCCTTATCCGGGACCGCAATGGACGGTGACGCTGGAAAAGCTGGGATCCGGCGCACTGGAATGGGAATTCATGATAACCCATGATCTCGACCTTGCCGAGTTGCCGGGAATGTTCGAAAAGTTCCGGACTGACAGGAGCGTGTTCTTTTCGAAGGTCATGTTCCGGCCCTGAAAGAACTCGGGAAGAGGCAGGGAATCGAGGGAGGAGACGGCAGGATGACACTTGTCCTGAACTTTGATCTTGGCACGGGAGGAGTCCGCGCCGGTGTTTACGATGTCGAGCGCAGGACCATGCTCTCGCTGTCGGAAGCCAGCTATTCCACCATATATCCCCGTGCAGGCTGGGCAGAACAGCAACCCGAGGAATGGTGGAATGCGCTTCTGAGGGCTGGCCGTCAGGCCGTCGAGCAATGCGGATCGACTGAAATAGCTGCGGTTTGTGTTGCCACGACTGCTTCCTCCGTTGTGATTTGCGACAGGGAAAGCACGCCGCTTTATCCGGCCATTCTCTGGATGGACTGCCGGGCGGCCAAAGAGGCTCGCGCCACGGAAAAGGTTGATCATCCCGTCATGGCCTATAGCGGCGGCGGCGATGCCGTCGAATGGCTGGTTCCCAAGGCGATGTGGCTGGCCGAACACGAACCAGCCATCTTTGCCGAGGCTGGTATCATTTGCGAAGCACTGGATTTCATCAACTACAGGCTGTGCGGCGCGTGGGTAGGCTCGCGCATGAATGCCGCCTGCAAGTGGAATTATGATTCAAAGAATGGCACGTTTGTTCCAGAGATCTATGAAGCGCTCGGTATTCCCGCGTTGCAGGACAAGCTGCCGCAAAGGATCGTTCCGGTTGGCGATGCTATCGGATCATTGAAACCGGACGTTGCCGCAGCCCTTGGCATCGCTTCGCAACCGCTTCTTGCCCAGGGTGGCATCGATGCGCATATCGGTGTGCTTGGTGCGGGAACCGTTGCTGCGGGTGGAATGCTGATCATCGGCGGGACATCCGTCGTGCATCTGACACATCTGAAGGAACAGGGGAATGTCACCGGCTTCTGGGGACCTTATCCCAATGCACTCGTCGATGGGTTGTGGCTGGTGGAGGCGGGGCAGGTTTCGGCCGGGTCAATCCTCAACTGGTTCAGCAGCACGATTTTCGGATTGGACGAGCAGGGCCACCGCGATCTGATCCGCCAGGCGTCCGTGGTTTCGGCGCAGGATTCAGGCCTTTTGACGCTCGATTATTGGATGGGCAACCGCACACCCTACCGGGATGCGGATCTGCGCGGGGCAATCCTCGGCCTGTCGCTCAGTCATGATAGGGCAGACATCTATTCCTCGGCGGTGGATTCCATTGCGCTTGGTTCCGCCAATGTCGTTGCGGTTCTGGAAGAACGCGGCGTTTCCGTCGAGCGGATCGTCATGGCTGGCGGCATCTGCAAGAACCCGCTGTGGTTGCAGGCGACAATCGACGCCATCGGCCGACCCGTTCACGTGGCGAGTGATGACAATCTCTCTCTCATCGGAACGGCCGTGTGTTCCGCCCATGCGCTTGGACTGTTTCCCGATCTCATCGCGGCCTCGGAAGCCTGCGCTGCTCCGGCACGGGAAGTGCAGCCTGACCCCGTGCGCAGCAGGCGCTATCGGGATACGATGGCGCTCTATCGGGATACGACCGAAACATTGACACCGGCGCTGCATGCATTGAGCGCAAGGCAATTGGCGGGGGCTGTACAATGAGCGACGCACGGATCAATCCATCTGTCCGGTTGCCTTCCGACGAGCAGCGGGAGCACCTGATGGTGCGCGTCGCCAAGCTTTATTATGATCTTGAGCGCACCCAGAGCGAGATTGCCACGGAACTCGGTCTGACGCGATGGCAGGTAGGGCGACTGCTCATCGAAGCCAAGGAATTGGGGGTTGTGCGCATCGAGATCACGCCGCGCGCCTATCGGCGGACGGAGCTCGAGGTGCGCCTGCAACAGGAATACGGCCTGCGCGACGCCATCGTCGTCCCATCGGGCGGAACGACGGATTCAGCCCTTCTCATGGAAAGTGTGGCGCAGGCAGCGGCGAAATACCTGGCCGGCCTTAATCCCAAGGCCGATCTGATCGGTGTCTCCTGGGGCCGTACGATGTCCGCGGTTGCCAAATTCCTGCCGAACAACTGGAACCCGGGCGTGCATGTGGTTCTGGTGAACGGCTCGACGAATTTGCGTTCAACGTCAACCCATACAAGTGCTGTTGCGGAGGAATTCGCCAAGGCAGGCAACGGCATCGCCACGCTTTTGCCGGTTCCTGCCATATTGGGCAAGAAAAGCACCCGCGAAGTGCTTGAAGAAGATCCAATCATCGAGCGCGTTCTCAAACTTGCGATGCAGGCGGATGTGGTCTGTTTCGGCATGGGCGGCATTACACACGAATCCGTGCTGCTCAGTTCCGGTTATCTTGAAGAGGCCGATATCGACCGGCTGAAAGATGCGGGCGCCGTCGGAGACATTCTTGGTCGTTTCCTCGACAAGGATGGCAACATCGTTGATCAGACCATTGACGACCGCACGGTTGGGCTTCGGCTTGATTACCTCAAGACCAAGCAGCGTTCGATCGGGGTCGTTGCGGGCGAGGAAAAATTGCAGATAGCCCTGGCTGCCTTGAAGGCTGGTTTTGTCTCGGTCATTGTTACCGACGAAGCCACGGCCCGCTATGCATTGGAGGCCGCAAGTGACGACTGATGTTTTGACCGTCCAGCAGGTGTCGAAGAAATTCCCGCCCAATATCATCGCCCTGGAGTCGGCTTCGCTGAATGTCCGTGCCGGAGAGGTGCATTGTCTTCTTGGCGCCAATGGCGCCGGCAAATCGACACTGCTCAAGATCATAGCGGGAGCTTTCCGCCCGACCGACGGTTCGCTTCTGCTGGATGGCAAGCCTGTTGACCTGCATTCTCCGTCTCAGGCCGCGCGGCTTGGCATTTCGATGATCTATCAGGAACTGGATCTTGTCCCGCAACTGACCGTCGAACAGAACCTGTTTCTCGGCCATGCACCGGGCCGGTTTGGATTGATCAATCACAGGGAGCGCCGGGAACGGGCAGCCGCAGCGTTGAAGCGCGTAGGCGCGCATTTCAAACCGGAAGCGCGGGTCGAGACCCTGTCGGTCGCCAACCAGCAACTGACCGCCATTGCCCGCTCGCTGACCATGGATGCCAAGATCATCATCATGGACGAGCCATCGGCATCGCTCAATGAAACCGAGCTTGAGAGCGTGTTCAAGGTCATTCGCGAACTCGTCAGGCAGGGGGTTGCCATACTCTATGTCAGCCACCGGCTGGGTGAACTGCGCGAAATCGGCGACCGGGTCACCGTATTGCGCGGTGGCAGGACCATCGAGACATTCGACGTCAAGAGCACCGGGGATGGCGCATTGGTGGAAGCGATCATCGGCAAACAGCGCTCGCTGATCGAACGGAAAACCCGCGAACCGGTGACCGGCGATGTCGCGCTCCGCGTCAACCGGCTGCGCGGACCGGAAGGACTTGATATCAGCGGTCTCGACGTGCGCTGGGGTGAGGTCGTCGGCTTGACCGGGCTGAATGGCTCCGGTCGTACTTCGTTCCTCAAGTCCCTCTTCGGCGCCAACCGTTTCGATGGCGACATCAAGCTGGAAGGCAAGTCCTTCCATCCGCGTCACCCGGCTCACGCCATCCGCAGCGGTATCGGCCTGGTGCCGGAAAACCGCAAGACGGAAGGCCTCGTCCTGCACGCTCCGATCTACAAGAATGCAACACTGCCATCCATGCGCGAGAGCTGGCTGACGCGCCATTCGCTGCAAAAGCAAAAGACGGCGCCGGTCCTGAAAAGCCTGTCGACCAAATATGGACGGCCGGAGCAGGCTGTCGTGCAGCTTTCCGGCGGCAACCAGCAGAAGGTCGTCCTGGCAAAATGGATCATCAATGGCGCGCGCGTGCTGCTTCTCGATGAGCCCAGCCGTGGCCTCGATATCGGCGCCAAGGCAGATCTTTACAATCTGGTCGACAGGCTCGCCCGGGAAGGGGCTGCCGTCATTGTCGCCAGCAGCGAGCTCGATGAGCTTTATGCCGCCTGCGACACGATCTGGGTCTTTCATGAAGGCCGCAACATCGGCAAATACGATCCCTCGGTTGCGGACCGCGACGCAATATTGAGGGCAACAATTCTGGGTGAAAATCATGTCCAACACTGAAACCGCCTTGCCGCCAGCCGATACGCCGGCATTCGGCAAGCGTCTTGTCGATCTGGCGATCGAGTACAACTTCATCGTCATCTTTCTGGCAGTGGTTGTTATCGCGACCTCGCTGTCGAGCAACTTCCTGACCTTTACCAATATTGCCAATCTGTTTCAGCAGGCTGCGGTTGTTGGCGTGGTCGCCATCGGCATGACCTTTGTCATCCTGACCGGCAATATCGATCTGTCTGTCGGCAGTGTCGTCGCGCTTTGCGGCATGCTGGTCGCCGTGCTGATGTCGCATGGCTTTGATCCTTTCGTGGCCGTCGCGATAACGGCACTCGTGGGGACGGCCTGCGGCGCCGGCATGGGGGCGATCAGCGCGCTTGCCCAGGTGCCGAGCTTCATCGTGACCTTGGCCGGGCTCGTCTCGTTCCGTGGCATCACCTATCTGATGACCGACGGTGTACCCGTGAGCGGTCTCCCGCAGGGTTTCGCGTCGATCAGCTCGACGATGATCCCGCTTCTGCCCGGCTTCTCCCTGTCATCGATGGGTCTGATCTTCGTTGTCCTGTGCATTGTCGCCGGGCTGGTGCTGCGCTTCACCGTGTTCGGCGAATATGTCTTCGCGACGGGCGGCAATCCCGAAGCAGCACGGCTGTCCGGCCTGCCGACCCGGTTCATGATCACGGCGGTTTTCGCGGTGTCAGGGGTCATGGCAGCATTGGGCGGTATTCTTCTGACATCGCGCCTGCGCATCGGCCAGCCTACAGCGGCGCAGGGGCTTGAGCTTGACGCCATCGCTGCAGTTGTGCTGGGTGGTACAAGTCTTTTCGGTGGACGCGGCGGCGTGCTCGGTACGTTTTTTGCCGTGATGCTGCTGCAGGTTCTCCGCAACATATTCAATCTTCTGGGATTGGGCTCCTTCTACCAGATGACTGTCACCGGTATTATCATCGTTGCAGCCATCCTGCTCAATCGCTTCATCGATCATAGGAAGGGTCGGGGATGAACACGCAACAACCATTGGTCCAAAAGGGCACGGAAATCCAAATGCCACATTCCCACGCGCGCAATACCGGTACGAAACTTCTGCCGGACTGGTTCGAGGACATCGCGGTCAACCGTTCGGCAACGGAGCGCCGGGCGGCAACACTGACCACCAGGCGAACGGTCAAGAAGGAGTATCAGGCAGCCTGGCTCGTTAAGGCGATCACCTGCATCGACCTGACGACTCTTGCCGGCGACGATACGGCGGGCCGCGTCCGCCGCCTGTGCGCCAAGGCGAAAAAGCCGGTGCGTGATGACATTCTGGAAGCGCTCGGGCTTGCCGATGCGCATATCACAACCGGTGCGGTCTGCGTCTATCCGACGATGGTTCCCCATGCGGTCAAGGCGCTGGAAGGTTCGGGCATTCCCGTTGCATCCGTTGCTACAGGGTTCCCCGCTGGCCTGACACCGCTGCCGCAGCGCCTGGCCGAGATTCACTATGCGGTGGGTGAGGGTGCCAAGGAGATCGATATCGTCATCACACGCGAACACGTTCTCACCCAGAACTGGTCGGCGCTTTATGATGAAATTTCCCGGATGCGCGAGGCTTCGGGCGAGGCGCATATGAAAGCCATTCTGGCAACGGGCGATCTCAACACGCTGCGCAATGTTTACCGTGCGTCGATGGTTGCGATGCAGGCCGGTGCCGATTTCATCAAGACGTCGACCGGCAAGGAAGATGTCAATGCCACGCTTCCCGTCAGTCTGGTGATGCTGCGCGCCTTGCGAGACTACGGCGAGCTTTCCGGCCAGACCGTGGGCTTCAAGCCTGCGGGCGGCATGAAGACGGCTAAGGATGCCATGAACTGGCTGATCCTGATGAAGGAAGAATTGGGGTTGCCGTGGATGCAGCCGGATCTGTTCCGGCTCGGAGCCAGCTCGATGCTTGGCGATATCGAACGGCAGCTGGAACATTATGTGACGGGTCGCTACGCCGCGTCTTCGCGCCACGCACTCGCTTGAGGAACAGGAATATGGGACAGATCAAGGATATTCTTCGCACGATGGAATATGGCCCGGCACCAGAGAGCAATACCGACGTCCAGAGCTGGCTTGATGCCAACAAGGCGGGTTTTGGTCACTTCATCAATGGCAAGTTCACCGGCACCGAGGGCCGCGAGACATTTGCAGTCATCAATCCGGCCAATGATGCCGTTCTGACGAAGGTGGCACACGGCACGGCGGCCGATGTCGATGCGGCCGTGAAGGCAGCCCGCGCGGCCTTCGGCAAATGGTCGAAGCTGCCCGGTCACGAACGCGCCAAATATCTCTACGCGATTGCCCGCCATATCCAGAAGCGCGAGCGCTTCTTCTCAGTTCTGGAGACCATGGACAATGGCAAGCCGATCCGCGAGACCCGCGATATCGATATTCCGCTGGTCGCCCGGCATTTCTACCATCATGCCGGTTGGGCAGAGATGGTAGAAACAGAATTCGAAGGCTTTTCACCCGTGGGTGTCTGCGGTCAGGTGATCCCGTGGAATTTCCCGCTGCTGATGCTGGCGTGGAAAATCGCGCCGGCGCTTGCCGCCGGCAATACGGTTGTTCTCAAACCTGCCGAACTGACACCGCTGACAGCGGTTGCCTTCGCCGAAGTCTGTCATGAAATCGGCCTGCCCGCCGGTGTCGTCAACATCGTTCACGGCGATGGCGCGACGGGTGCAGCGATCTGTGGCCATGACGATATTGACAAGGTGGCCTTCACCGGTTCGACCGAAGTTGGCCGTATCATCCGCGAGCAGATTGCCGGTTCGGAGAAGAAGCTGTCGCTGGAACTGGGAGGTAAATCGCCTTTCATCGTGTTCGAAGATGCTGATATCGATGGCGCTATCGAGGGCGTGGTTGATGCCATCTGGTTCAACCAGGGTGAGGTGTGCTGCGCCGGTTCGCGTCTTCTCATCCAGGAAGGCATTGCCGAGCGGTTTTATGCAAAACTGCGCAAGCGCATGGAAACCCTACGGGTCGGCGATCCCCTCGACAAGACCATGGATGTCGGCGCGATTGTCTCCAAGGGACAGCTGAAGCGCATTACATCGTTGGTCGAGCAGGGCAAGGCAGAGGGCGGTACGCTCTGGCAGGCGCCGGTAACGCTGCCCAGCAAGGGTGCATTCTTTGCGCCGGGCTTCTTCACCGATGTCGAGCCGGCGTCGACCGTATGCGAAGTGGAGATTTTCGGACCGGTTGCCACCGCAACGACGTTCCGCACGCCGGATGAGGCCATCGCCCTTGCCAACAACACCAAATACGGACTGGCAGCATCGGTCTGGTCGGAAAACATCAATCTGGCCCTCGACATGGCCGCCCGCGTCAAGGCGGGTGTGGTCTGGATCAATTCCACCAACCTGCTCGATGCGGGTGCCGGTTTTGGCGGGTATCGCGAGAGCGGTTATGGCCGCGAGGGCGGGCGTGAAGGACTCTACGAGTACCTGACCGCCGATTGGGAGAAGCGTCTGCCAGCCGGTAAGGCCGAACAGGCATTCAAGCCATCGGCAGCGCCGGATGGCGAGGCGAAAATGGCGCTTGGTGGTTCAATCGATCGCACCATCAAGAACTATATCGGCGGCAAGCAGGCTCGCCCCGACGGCGGTTACAGCTATTCGGTCGTCGGCAAGGGCGGCCAGATCATCGGCCAGGCCGGCATCAGCAATCGCAAGGATATCCGCAATGCCGTGGAAGCGGCTGCAAAGGCTGGTTCCTGGGGTGGTGTCACGACGCATAACCGGGCACAGGTGTTGTACTATCTCGGCGAAAACTTGAGCGCGCGGCAGGCCGAGTTTGAAGCATTGCTGGTGGAGAGCACCGGCGTTTCAGCCAAGGTGGCAGCTGACGAGTTTGCAACCGCGCTTCGCCGCATATTCTATTATGCCGCTCAGTCCGACAAATATGACGGCGCGGTGCATTCCACCAAGTCACGCCATGTGACCCTGGCGATGAACGAGCCTTGGGGTGTCGTCGGTATCGTCTGCCCGGACGACCAGCCGTTGCTGGCGTTCATCTCGCTGGTTCTGCCAGCCATTGCCATGGGCAACCGTGTCGTGGCCGTACCATCCGCCAGGCATCCGCTGCTCGCAGCCAATCTCTATCAAGTGCTGGACACCTCGGATGTTCCGGGCGGGGTAGTGAACATCGTCACTGGTGAGCGCGATGTTCTGGCCAAGACTCTGGCTGAACACGACGAAGTGGATGCGCTGTGGTACGTGGGCTCGAAAGAGGGCAGTGCGATGGTTGAAAAGGCATCGTGCGGCAATCTGAAAGCCACCTGGGTCAACAATGGCCGCCAGCGCGACTGGGCGAATACGCAGCAGGGGCAGGGCAAGGATTATCTGCGCCGCGCCGTCCAGGTGAAGAACATCTGGGTTCCCTACGGCGAATGAGCCAAACAAAAGGCCGCACCGGTTTATACCGGTGCGGCCTTTCGATGTGAACGGTCTCAGCTCTTTGGCAGACCGGGCGGGTTGGTGGTTGCCTTGTCGATGGCTTCCGAGCCAAGATTCCAGCGATCGAGCACCTTTTTATATTTGCCGTCGGCGATGACGGCGTTAAGCGCCGTTGTGACACCGTCCGCCACGCCGCTGCCTTTGCGGGTGGTTACGGCCACTTCAGCGGTGATCGGCCAGCCACCGCTGACGGTTCCGACGAGCTTGGTCTTGCCGTTGACAGCAGCCTTATAGGCCTGCGTTGCGTTCACGCTGAAGACGGCGTCGGCACGGCCGGATTCAATGGCCAGATATTTGACAGCGTCGTCGTCATAATACTGGACTTCGATGGGTTTTAGACCCTTGGCGATATTTTCCTTGTCCCAGGCCAGCAGGATTTTCTCCTGATTGGTGCCGGCATCGGTAATCACCTTGAGCCCGGCAATATCCTTGGGTTCTTTGATGGCCTTGATGGCACTGTCCGCCTTGACGTAGTAGCCAAGCTCATCCTTGCGATAGGTGGAGAAATCGAACTTCTCCTTGCGCTGTTCCGTAACCGTGACATTCGAAATCACCGCATCGAACTTGCCGGATTCAAGCCCAAGCGGCCAGTCGGCCCACGCGACCGGTACGAGAACCAGCTCGCGTCCGAGGCTGTCCGCCACCAGTTGGGCAAGATCGACGTCAAAACCGACAACGGTGGTGGCGTCGCTGGCATAGGTGCTGAGCGGCGGGTTAGACGGGTGCAGCCCGATGGTGAGCTTGCCGTCGCTGACGAATTTGAAGTTTTTGGAGACAGCTTCAATTGCCTTCTGGTTTTTCTCGGCCCGCACGCGGTCTTTCTGGTCCGGGCTGAGATCGAAGCCGTCCCCGGCTGCAAAGGCGAGATGGGTCGTGGCGGCAATAAATGCCCCGGCCACAAAGGATAGAAGTCGCAGTCTGGTTGTCATGGATAACCCCTTGAGTGTGGTTTGTTGGTTGATCGTCAGCGCCGTGCCCCCGCACTGATGCGCACGGGCTGATTGCCCCAGCCGATTTCCGGAGCGATGTGGGAGATGAAATCGGAGAGGATTTGCTGATATTCGTGCTGTTGGAACTCGTAGGGCAGTTCCAGCCGCAGCTCCCCGACGCGCGCAACAATCGGGTCGTTGAAGAGCTGTTCGAGGATCTGCTCGGATGTTCCGACAAGATCTTTGGGGAACAGTGTACGGCGGTCACCCTGTGGCTTCAGCGTGCGCTCATGACGGCTTGCCGCATAGTCAGCATACTTCTTCCGGGTACCAGCATCCGCGCTGTCAGTCGGGACGATGACACGTCCAAGCGACACGCGGCGGAAGACGCCGTCGAGATTGTGATGGTACGCGTCGAGCTGACGACCCTGGGCTTCGTAGAAATCATCGGTGTTTTCACCGGCGGTTACATTGCCGATCATGAGATTGAAGCCATTCCTGCCGGCCCATCCCACGGATCGGAGCGATCCGCCGCCATACCAGACCCGGTGGACCAGGCCCTCGGCATGCGGTTGCAGGCGCGGCCGTTGCGGCCCGCCCGGCGTTGCGATGAATGTCTGGGGATCGGCGAGAAATTCACCGCGCAGATTGTCGGCGAAGCGAATGACGCGCTCGTGGGAAAGGTCGTAGTCCTTCCAGTTGCCGTCAAACACCCGTGGGCCGAGCAACTCCGCATGGGCTGGCGTACCGGCACTCAGGCCGATGTTGAGTCGCCCCCGTGCCAGAACATCAACGGTCGACAGATCCTCGGCGAGCCGGTAGGGACTCTCATAACCGATCTGGATGACGGCTGTCCCCAGTTGGATGCGGCTGGTGCGCTGGGTCGCCGCGGCAAGAAACACGCCCGCGGAGGATATGCCATGCTCAAGGTGGCGCTGCCGCACCCAGCCGCTATCAAATCCCAGCTTCTCGCCGAATTCCAGCAGTTGGAGCGTATTTTCCAGTCCTTCATATGGATTGTCGTCCCGGTAATTACCCGGTGTGAGGAAGCCGACGTGCTTGATGGCGAGGGATGTGGTCGTCATGGGAAAAGCCCTTGTTGCTTGTTCGTGAACCAGCCGTGGCGTCAGATTTTCGGCAGGCCGGGCGGATTGGTCCGCGATTTGTCGAGGGCTTCGGGGCCGAGTTTCCAGCGTTCCAGCGAATGGGCATATTTACCGTCGGCGATCAGTTCATTGATTGCTGCGGTCAAGCTATCGGCAATACCGCTCCCCTTGCGGGTGGTGATTGCAACGTCGGCGATGAGCGGCCATCCGGCATTCACCGTTCCCACCAGTTTGATCTTGTGATCGATCGCCGCGCGATAGGCCTGGGGCGCATTGGGATTGAATTCCGCATCGGCCCGGCCCGACTGGATGGCAAGCGCGCTGACCGCGTCATCGTCATAATACTGGAGCTCGACAGGCTTCAGCCCTTTTGCCGCATTCTGCTTGTCCCATTCGAGCAGGATTTTTTCCTGGATGGTGCCCGATCCCGTGATGATCTTGAGCCCGGCAATATCCTTTGGCTCCTTGATCGATGTGATCGGACTATCGGCTTTGACGTAGAAACCATGCAGGCCGAGGCGGTAGGTGGAGAAATCGAATTTCTCCTTGCGCTGCTCCGTGACGCCGACATTGGAAATGACGGCATCGAACTTTCCCGATTCCAGGCCGAGTGGCCAATCCGCCCAGGCAACCGGCACCAGTTCCAGCTTCCTGCCCAAGATATCGGCAATCAGCTGGGCGAAGTCCGGATCATAGCCGACCACAGTCTTGGCATCCGTTGCGTAGGCGCTGAGCGGCGGGTGCGCGACACTGATGCCGACGGTCAGCGTATCGTCCCTGACGAATTTGAACGTCGCGGGAATCGAGGCAATGACCTTTTCGCTCTTTTCAGCACGGATACGGCCACTCTGGTCGGGGCTGAGGTCAAAGCCTTCGGCGTGAACCATGGCGAGACCGGAAACGGTGGCGATAAGCACCGCCAGAGCGAAGGAGATGTGGGATGGGCGAAATATCATGCTGCTTTCCTCGGATATGTTCATGCCGGAACCGGCGCTGGGGTTAGAGAACCTTGGCCAGAAATTCGCTGGTGCGGGCATTCCTTGGCCGGTTCAGGACCTGTTCGGGCGCCCCTGTCTCAATGACCTTGCCGCCATCCATGAAGATCACCGTGTCGGCCACTTCCCGGGCAAACCCGATCTCGTGGGTGACGATGATGAGGGTCGTGCCGGAGCGGGCCAATTCCTTGATGACATCCAGCACCTCGCCGACCAATTCGGGGTCGAGTGCGGATGTCGGCTCATCGAACAGCAGCACTTTCGGCCGCAGGGCCAGCGCCCGTGCAATCGCCACGCGCTGTTGCTGCCCGCCGGAGAGCTGCCGCGGATAGGCGTCGATCTTGTCGCTAAGGCCGACGCGGGCAAGCAGTTCCCGTGCGAGGCTGATGGCTTCCGGGCGGGTCAGCTGGCCGAGTGACACCGGTGCCTCGATGATATTCTCGAGAACGGTGAGGTGGGGGAACAGGTTGAAGCTCTGGAACACCATGCCGATGTCGGCGCGGCGTTTGAGAATGTCCTTCTCCTTCAGCTCATAGAGTGTCCGGCCGCTTTTGCGATAACCCACCAGCTCGTTGTCCACGGTGATGAAACCGTCGTCGACGCGTTCCAGATGGTTGATGGTGCGCAGCAGGGTGGACTTGCCGGAGCCGGAGGGGCCGAGGATCGCGGTGACGCTGCCTGCCTTGATGTCGAGCCGGATATCGTCGAGCACCTTAAGCTGGCCAAAGCTTTTGGAAACGCCCTGAATTTTTACCGATCCCGGCGCCCGCCAACTGGCAAGAGGTATGCTGCGGTCGCTGGTTTTGGCCGCGGCCGTATTTTGCAGGGCGGACACGGTTACGCTCTGCGGACGGGCAAGAATCGGGGCACCGAAGAGCCGGCGAAACAGTTTGCGGAAAATCGGGGCGGGAGGATTACGTAGGGCACCCTTGGAGAAGTGCCGTTCGATATAGTGCTGGGCGACCGACAGTACGGTCATGATGATCAGGTACCAGACCGTTGCCACCATCAGCAGCGGAACCACTTCGAGGTTGCGGCGATAGATCACCTGAACCGTGTAGAAGAGCTCCGGCAGGGCCAGCACGTAGACCATGGATGTGCCCTTGGCCAAGCCGATGATCTCGTTGAATCCGGTGGGAAGAATGGTGCGCATGGCTTGCGGCAGGACGATGCGGAAAGCCTGCCGGCGCCGGGGCAGGCCGAGCGCGGCCGCGGCTTCAAGCTGGCCTTGGTCGACGGACAGGATACCCCCGCGGATGATTTCAGAGGAGAAAGCTGCCTGATTGAGGCTGAGACCGATGAGCGCCGCTGCAAAAGGACTGAGGATCGAGATGGTCGGATATTCGGCAAAGAGAATATCCGTGTAGGGCACGCCGATGCGCACCGTCGCATAGAGATAGCCGAGATTGTTGAGGATCAGGAGCAGCACGATCAGCGGGATCGAGCGCAGAAGCCAGATATAGGCCCAGGACAGACCTGACAGAAGGGGCGATTTCGACACACGGGCCAGTGCAAGCGCTGTTCCCAGCGCGAAGCCGAGAATGGTTGCGAGTACGGTCAGCAGGAGCGTGCGTGCCAGGCCGGCCAAAACGGGAGCCGAGAAGAACCATTCGGCAAACACGTTCCATCCCCATTTCGGATTGGTCAGAATGGATTGAAGCGTGACAGCAATGATCAGCGCGGCAAACAATGTTCCGAAGAAACGCGCCGGGTATTTCGCTTTCACAATCCTGTAGTGGGTGTAATCCTCGGTTGTGGCGGCGGGCGGCTGGATAGAATGCGTAGCCGAATAGTCTGCTGTAATCGCCATGCTTGCAAATTCCCCTGTGCAACACTTTTCAGTCGAGCGAGTCCGTATCGGAAAATCTTCTGCGGGCTCGTATTTTACTCGACTGATTTAGTAGTGTTTAAGCGAAACAGTCAAAGACGACGGACTGCGAAATCAAAGGGGTTAGAGAAGCATTGTTGCAAAGAACCGGGTTTATTGAGCATGAAATCCCACGGTCCGGGCAATCATGATACCGGTGAAGTCACCCGGCCTGACGCAGAAGGTTACGGTCTGACGAAACAGAAGCGGGAACCTTGGACAACTGTGCCGCCAATGCACTGATATCCTTCTCGAAGGGCAGGTGCCGATAGACTTCCGGATCGGCATTGACATCGAAAAGAGCGGTATATCCCGAACGCAGATACAGTTCCTTTGCCTCGGGTTGGCGGAAGCCGGTGGTCAGGTAAATCCGCGTGTAGCCCTGGCGCGCAGCCTGTTCTTCAAGTTCGGTCACAACCTTGCGCGCAAGGCCCTGCTGGCGCAAATCCGCATGGGTCCAGATGCGTTTGAGTTCGGCTGTCTGCTCGTCATAGCGTTTGAACGCGCCGCCGCCGATGGTTTGCCCGTCGCGGATCAGGAGCAGAAAGGCGCCGTCCGACGCGGCGAAAAGCTCGGCCGGGTAGCGGCTCAATTCGTTGCGCGCCGGTTCACCATAAAAGTTGCCATAGCGCGTTTCGTATTCGATGATCAGAGCTTCGATCAACGGTTGGGAGCGTTCATCGTTTGGTGTCGTGTAAACAAAAACATCAGTCATGATTGTCTCGCGTTCTTGTCAGATGGGCCTGTCGGAGGGATTCCTGGCGAGATAGGTTTCGGTCAGCTTCACCCAGTAACGGGCGGCTGACGGCAGGATCTCGTCATTGAAATTGTAGAGCGGACTGTGCAGCGGAGCGCTGTCGCCATTGCCGAGGAAAAGATAGCTTCCCGGTGTTTCCTGCAGCATGAAGGCAAAATCCTCGCTGGCGGAAATCGGCCGGAAATCCTTCTCGATCCGCGCGTCGCCGAAGTGTTCAAGCGCCACGTTTCTGGCGAACGCCGTTTCATCGGCATGGTTGACCAGCACGGGATAGCCGCTGGGATATGCCACCTCGGCGACAGCGCCATAACTTTCGGCCTGCGCTTTCGCCAGCGTGGTGAGGCGGGACTTGATGGCTTCCCGCACTTCCTTGCGGAAAGTGCGCACCGTCAGCTCCAGCTCGACACTGTCGGGAATGACATTGGGAGCGATACCCGCGTGAATAGTGCCGACTGTAATCACCGCGGCGTCGAGCGGATCGATATTGCGGGCGACAATGCTTTGCAGCGCCATGATGAAGGAGGCGCTGGCGACGACGGGATCAATGGTTTCCTGCGGGCGGGCGCCGTGGCCGCCCTTGCCGATGATGCGGACGGTGACCTTGTCGACCGAGGCCATCGCCGGGCCGTTGATGAACCCGAACTGACCGGTGGGAACACCCGGCCAGTTGTGCAGGCCGAAGACGGCGTCGCAGGGAAAGCGCTCGAACAGGCCATCGCGAACCATGCTGCGGGCCCCGGCACCGCCTTCCTCGGCCGGCTGGAAGATGACGTTGAGGGTGCCGGAGAAGTCACGCGTTTCGGCGAGATAGCGGGCGCTGGTCAGAAGAATGGTGGTGTGCCCGTCATGGCCGCAGGCATGCATTTTTCCGGGTATGGTGCTAGCATAGGGCAGGCCCGTCGCTTCGACGATCGGCAGGGCATCCATATCGGCGCGAATGCCAAGCCGTTTGGGGCCGTTGCCGTTTTGCAGTGTTCCGACAACCCCGGTTTTGCCAATGCCCTCGGTGACCTGATAGCCCCAGTCGCGCAACCGGCCGGCAACGAGCGCGCTGGTGCGGTGCTCGTTGTAACCCAGTTCGGGATTCCGGTGCAGGTCGTGGCGAAGAGGGACCATCTCATCGAGATAGCCGCTGATTCTTTCCTCAACCGGATCCGCCTGCCGGCCCATCAGAGTGCCGTCTCTTTGATGGGTTCCTTTGTGGCCCGATGGGCTTTGGTGTAGCGGCTTTCGCGGAAGGGCAGGCCGAGGTTTTCGCGCAATGTCGCCCCGGGAAGCACCCTGTTGTGATAGCCGCGCTCCTCGAGCAGCGGCAGCACGTCGCGCGTAAAGTCCTCGAGCCCTTCGGTCAAGATCTGGAAGCCGAGAATGAACCCGTCGGCCGCCTCGGTTTCGACCCAGCGGATGAGTTCGTCGGCGATCTTCTGCGGTGTGCCGGTGAAGGCATTGCGCGGCGTTGTGACTTCCAGCGCAACCTCACGCAAGGTCTGGCCTTTTTCCCTGGCATTGCGCTTGATGCGGTCCGTGGTGGAGCGAAAATTGTTCTTGCCGATATCGCCGAGTTCCGGGAACGGCGCATCAATGGGATAGGCGCTGAAATCGTGATGGTCGAAGAAGCGCCCGAGATAGGCAAGCGCCTCTTCAACGGTCACGAGATCGCGGATGACACGGTACTTTGCCTCCGCTTCGTCCTCCGTTGCACCGACGATGGGCGCGATGCCGGGGAAAATCAGGACATCGCCCGGCTTGCGGCCGTGCGCGACCGCACTTTGTTTAACCCGGCGATAGAAGGCTTGCGCCTCCTCGATCGGCGCGTGGTTGGTGAACACGCCGTCCGCATGCTTGCCGGCGAGGTCGATGCCGTCGTCGGACGATCCGGCCTGGAAAATGACCGGCTGTCCCTGTTCGGAACGGCTGATATTCAGCGGGCCCTCCGAGTTGAAGAACCGGCCATGATGGTTCAGGCGATGCAGCTTGGTCTTGTCGAAGAACTGGCCCGTTTCGCGGTTGCGGACAAAGGCGTCATCGTCCCATGAGTCCCACAAGCCCTTGACCACTTCGAGATGTTCGTCCGCAATCTCATAGCGCAGGGCATGGTCGGGATGGTCGCGGCCGTAATTCTTGGCCGAGCCTTCAAGCGGCGATGTCACGGCGTTCCAGCCGGCGCGGCCGTTGCTGATCTTGTCGATCGAGCCGAACTGCCGGGCAACGGTGAAGGGATCGCTGTAGGAGGTCGAGACCGTGCCGACGAGACCGAGTTTCGAGGTTGTCGCGGCCAGTGCGGACAGAATGGCAATCGGTTCGAAACGGTTGAGAAAATGCGGGATGGATTTTTCGTTGATGTAGAGCCCGTCAGCGACGAAGGCAAAGGCAATGCCTGCCTCCTCGGCTTTGCGGGCATTGCGTACAAAGAAATCGAAATTGACGCTGGCATCAACAGGCGAATTCGGGTGTTTCCAGGAATTCATGTGGCCGCCGGCACCCTGCAGCATCACACCGAACGGAATGGGTCGCTTGGACATTGTTCAATCTCCTTGATCATGCGGCAGCGGCGAATTGCGCCTGAGCCAGAAGTTCGATGGATCTGAGGCGCTTCGCAGCGTCATTGATGGGGGTGTCGATGATGAATTCGCCGATACCGTAGCGGTCATGCAGCCAGTCGAGCCGGTCTGAAACCGTGCGGGCCGCGCCGCGCAGGACATTGGGCGTCTTCTTCTCGATCCTGTAATTGGCAGCACCTGCCTGGCGTGCGTATTCTTCTGCCTGTTCCTCGCTGCCGACGGTGACGCTCTGGCCATCGTCCACATGCACCTTGAAATGCTGGATATTGCCGGCCAGCCGGTCAGCCTCCGCATCCGTCTCGGCCGCCACGATCCCCACGGCAAGGAGAGGCGCGCGGCCGGGCGCTGCCTTCCGGTACGCCTCCAGTGTCTGCTGCAGGATCGTTTCGTCGCCGTTGAGGTGGCTGGCGAAGACAAAATCCCAACCCTGGGAGGCGGCAAGCAGCGCGCTGTCGACACTGGCGCCAAGCAGGAAGCGGTTGGCAGCGACGGCAGGACGCGGTGTTGCCTGAACGCCGGCAAGCGAGTCATCCGCGGGCAGCCCTTTGTCGAGAAAGGCGCTGAGCTGCGCGAGCTGGGCGGAAAAATCCTGCTTCTGCGTCCGCGGGACAACGCCCTGCAGGGCGCGCGTCGAAAACGGCAGTCCGCCTGGAGCCTTGCCCACGCCGAGATCGACGCGGCCGGGCCCCAGTGCAGCCAGGACATTGAAATTTTCGGCCACCTTGTATGGGCTGTAGTGCTGCAGCATGACCCCGCCGGAGCCCACGCGGATACGCGCCGTATTGGCCAGCAGGAAGGCGATCAGCACTTCCGGCGACGAGCTTGCCAATGTCGGCGCATCGTGGTGTTCGGCCACCCAGAACCGGTGGAAGCCCCACTGTTCCGCCTGGCGGGCCAGCGCGACTGTCCGCTTCAGCGCTGTGCTGGCCGTTTCGCCATCGTGGATCGGACTTTTATCGAGCAAACTCAGTGCGTAGCCCATGTCAGGGTATAGCCTCCATGTGATTGAAGCCACGCGTCGCCAGAGGCAGCGCGGACTCCGTTTTCAGAGGCAGTCAGATTTTATCGGATTTCGAGACCCGTCAAAGAACGCTTTGCTAAAAATCAGCGGGCAAACTGTATTAATATTCCTCTCGCTGACGGCGTGGATTAACCTGGTGGCTTGGATGCAGGGTACGAGGTTTATCGCTGATCTCTTGTTCAGCGATGGTCATTTTCCAACAATCTGGAGCCTTAAATTGACCGCATCCGATGGACAATTTGCACGGCAGTGAGTCTGATGGGATGATCCTTGGTGTAATTCTCCAGTTGGATATTGCGAGATCGCAGATATCTGTTGGTTGGATAATATCGTTCGGCGCATAAATGAAATCACGGAGGGACGCGGCCTTGAAGCCGGCCCTGAAGGTTTGAAATGGATCGGAACGGGAATATGCGCAGAAATTCAGTGGGATTGTGGGTATTCCTTCTCAGCGCAGTCGCGGCAAGCGGCTATCTCTACAGTTGGCTGGTCTATAGGCAGGGATATTTTTTAGGGGCCGTGTTTGCCCTTTCCATCTGTGTGCCGATCCTGGCGTTCGAACGCGGCCTCATCTTTCCGAAATTGCGTGCCTGGATCAACACATTGCCGACTGCGGGGTTTCTCGTCGCCGCATTGATAGCCGATTATGTGCTGATCAGCATCGGCAATGCAGTTTGTGGGATAACGCTGTGGAGCTTCGGCTGGATTGACGGTCCTTTCTGGCGCGCGGCAACGCTGTCACCGCAGGTGCTGCTCTACACACTTGCCGTCCTGACCATCATGATTTTCATCCTGCGGGTGCGCGATCTTCTCGGCCGCGACATTTTTGCCAGCCTTCTGATGAGCCGGTACCGCCAGCCTGTGGCCGAAGAGCGGGTGTTTCTTTTCATCGATCTTGTCGGGTCGACCTCGTTTGCTGAAGAACATGGCGATCTGCGGGCGCAGCAGTTTCTTGGCGCGCTCTTTGCCGCCTTTGCTGAACCTGTCCGGCGTCACGGCGGAGCCATTGACGATTATGTCGGGGATGCGGCCATCATCACATGGCCCATTGAGCGCGGCATCAAGGATGCAAGTTGCGCCCGCTGTGTCTTCGATATTCTGGACAGTATCGAAAAGAATGCAAATCAATGGCTTGAGCGATTCGGAAGGGTGCCCCGCCTGCGTGCGGCCCTGCATGGCGGCCCGATCATCACGGCTGAGATCGGGGTGGATCATCACAAGATCACCTATTTCGGCGATACGGTGAACACCACGGCGCGGCTGGAAAGCCTCTGCCGCACATTGGCCACGCCGGTTTTGATCTCCAGCGAATTGGCGCAGAGGATGAGTTTCTCCAATGAAATCAAGGCAAATTACCTTGGAATGCATGGCGTCAAGGGCAGGGGGCAGGCGCTCGGAGTGATGGCCCTGACCCGCTGACGTCGGGCGCTCCCTGTCGAAGTATCCTCATTCAGACAATTTCTGTCCACAAAGCGGCAAATCGGCCATTTGCACGATGACAGGCAGAGGCCGTTGCGCTATGGTCCAGCCTGTCGAGGGCTTCGGCCCTGTCAGTTTGCGGGAGAGTGTCGTGCATGGAAATGTGCAGGCCACCGAAGGGGAAATCGCCCGAAATCTCTCAGGTACCAGGAACCGCAAACCGGGAAGGCAACTCTGGAAAGTCGGGGGAAACTCCGCGCCGAAGGTGTAAGTTCAGTCAGGGGTCCTGATTGAGCGAGTCTCTCAGGCTTCCGACAGAGGGGCAAAGAAATGTTCCGTCGTGTGGCGGAGGTCTTTGCACGTCTCTGGAGTAAAAATGGGCACTGAAGATAATCTGAAACAATTGCCGCTTGACGATCTGCACAAGGCCGCCAATGCGCGCTTTGGCGGTTTTGCCGGCTGGTCGATGCCGATCACCTATCCGCTCGGTGTGATGAAGGAACATCTTCACACGCGCGAGAAGGCCGGGCTTTTCGACATTTCGCATATGCAGCTCTTTGATGTCGCCGGGCCACAGGCCGCGGCACTGCTGTCACGCGCATGCCCGCTGGATGCGTCTGCGCTTCAGGCGGGTCAGTCGAAATACACCTTCTTTCTCGATGACAAGGCAGGCATTCTCGATGACCTGATCGTCACCCGTCTCGGGGATGAGCATTTCATGGTCGTTGCCAATGCCGGAAATGCCACGGCTGACGAAGCGCATCTGCGCGGCGTTGCCAAGGATTTCGACTGCACGATCGACGCGCTGGATCGTGTGTTCCTGGCCATCCAGGGGCCGCAGGCCGTGAATGTGTTGCGGGATGCCGATATTGCCGGGACGGATCTTGCTTTCATGAACGGATTTGAGCCGAAACCGGGCTGGTTCATGAGCCGCTCCGGCTATACCGGCGAGGACGGTTTTGAGATCGGCCTGCCGGAAGCCGATGCCCGTGTGCTTGTCGAAAAGCTTTTCGCCGACGAGCGTGTCGCCTGGATCGGGCTTGCTGCCCGCGATAGTCTGCGCCTTGAAGCGGGTCTGTGCCTGCACGGCCATGACATAACGCCGGATTATGATCCGGTGGACGCCGGACTGCTCTGGGCCATTGCCAAGCCGGTGCGCGAGACAGCGGGCTTTATCGGCGCTGCAGCGCTTCTCGCCAAGATCGCAACAGGATCGGCCAAGAAGCGCGTCGGCCTGAAGCCCGATGGCCGGCAGCCGGTGCGCACCGATGCCGAACTCTTTGATGCCGATGGCAACAAGGTTGGATTGGTCACGTCGGGCGGTTTCGGACCGTCGGCAGGTTTTCCCGTTGCCATGGGGTACGTCAGCAAAGAGCTGTCCGCGCTGGGCTCCAAGGTTTTCGCCGAGGTGCGGGGCAACCGCGTCCCGGTCGATATTCATTCACTTCCCTTCACTCCACATCGCTACCACAAAGGATAATTGAGATGGCAGCCACATACTTTACCGAAGATCACGAATGGGTCCGCGTCGAGAATGACGTTGCGACGGTTGGCATTACCGATCACGCGCAGGATCAGCTCGGCGATCTGGTTTTTGTCCAGTTGCCGGATGTCGGTCAGTCCTTGTCCAAAGGCGATGCCACGGTTGTCGTTGAATCCGTCAAGGCGGCATCGGACGTCTATGCGCCGCTGGACGGTGAAGTGACGGAAGTGAACGAAGCAACCGCAAGCGATCCGTCGCTGGTCAACTCGGCCGCCGCAAGCGACGGCTGGCTATGGAAGATGAAGCTGTCCAATCCGGATCAGCTGACCGGCCTTCTCGACGAGGCAGGCTACAAAGCAATCATTGGCTGAAGGCATGATGATGAAAGATACCATATTCCCGTTCGCTGACCGCCATATCGGTCCGAGCACACAAGGCTCCCGCGCCATGCTGGCGGCTCTTGGCATTCCGTCGCTGGAAACTTTGATTGCGCAGGCCGTGCCAAAATCCATCCGGCTTGAACGGCCACTCGACATTCCTGCGGCCGTCAATGAGTCGGAAGCTTTGGCCGAGCTTGCCGCCAAGATGAGCCAGAACAAGACCCACAAGAGCTTTATCGGTCAGGGTTATCACGGCACCCACGTGCCCGCGGTTATCCTACGCAATCTGTTTGAAAACCCGGCCTGGTATACCGCCTATACGCCGTATCAGTCGGAAATCAGCCAGGGCCGTCTTGAACTGCTGTTCCACTTCCAGACGCTGGTGACAGAGCTCACCGGTCTGCCCGTCGCATCCGCTTCGCTTCTGGATGAGGCGACGGCCGTTGCGGAAGCCGTCGGCATCGCCTATCGCCATCATCGCGAGAAGCGCATCCGCATCGTGATCGCCGGCGCCCTGCATCCGCAGACCGTCGATGTGGTCAAGACCCGCGCCGAGCCGCTGGGCATGACCGTGGATGAAGGCGAGATCGATGCCAGCGTTGCAGCGATCATCGTTCCATGGCCGGACACATTCGGTGTCTATGGTGACCATGCTTCCGTCATTCAGGCCGCCAAGGGCGCTGGTGCGCTGGTAATCGCCGTGGCCGATCCACTGGCCCTGACAATCACCGCCCCGCCTGCCAAGGCCGGTGTCGATATTGCTGCCGGTTCCATGCAGCGCTTCGGTGTGCCGATCGGTTATGGTGGCCCGCACGCCGCCTATCTCGCCGTCAGCGAAACGCTGACCCGGCTTATACCTGGCCGTCTGGTTGGTCAGTCCGTCGACAGCAAGGGGCGTGCCGGCTATCGCCTTGCCCTGCAGACGCGCGAGCAGCATATCCGCCGCGACAAGGCGACATCAAACATCTGTACCGCGCAGGCACTACTGGCCAATATGGCGGTGTCCTATGCCATCTGGCATGGTCCGCAGGGGCTTCAGGCTATCGCCCGCCGTGTGCATGCCCAGGCGGCCCGTTTGGCCGCTGCGCTGACAGGGGCGGGCCTTTCCATCGCCGGATCGCATTTCTTCGATACGGTTACGGTCACTGTTCCCGGCAAAGCAGCCTCCATTGCTGCGGAGGCTGAAAAGGGCGGACGTCTGCTGCGCATTGTCGATCAGGACCGACTCGGCATCACCGTGGATGAAACGACATCGGAAGATGACCTGAAGGCACTCTCTGCACTTTTCGGTGCCGATCTGCCTGCGGAAGCAAAGGCAACATTGCCCGGCGAAAGGCAGGCCGAGGGTTTCATGACCCAGGCGGTTTTCCATCAGCAGCGCTCCGAAACCGAGATGATGCGTTTCCTGCGCCGTCTGGCGGACAAGGATCTGGCACTTGACCGCGCCATGATTCCGCTCGGCTCGTGCACGATGAAACTCAACGCGGCCGCTGAAATGCTGCCGGTCAGCTGGAACAGCGTTGCCAACGTGCATCCATTCGCTCCTGCCAGCCATGCGCTTGGCTACATGGCGATGACGGACGATCTGGAAGCCTGGTTGTCCGAGATCACCGGCTTCGATGCGGTTTCACTGCAGCCCAATGCCGGCAGCCAGGGTGAATATGCCGGTCTCCTGGCCATTCGCCGCTATCATCTGGATCGGGGCGATGCGCATCGGGATATCTGCCTCATCCCGGAATCGGCGCATGGCACCAATCCGGCCAGTGCCCATATGGCGGGCATGCGGGTGGTGGTCGTGGCATGTGAAGAGGCTGGCGATATCGATCTTGAGGACCTCAAGGCAAAAGCCGACCAGCACAGCGCCAATCTTGCGGCGCTGATGATCACCTACCCATCGACCCATGGTGTGTTCGAAGAAGGTGTCAAGGATATCTGCACGGTCATTCATCAGCATGGCGGCCAGGTCTATTTCGATGGCGCCAACCTGAATGCGCTGGTCGGGCTTGCCCGTCCCGGTGATATCGGTGCCGATGTCTGCCATATGAACCTGCACAAGACCTTCTGCATTCCCCATGGCGGCGGCGGGCCGGGTGTTGGTCCGATCGGCGTGAAGCAGCATCTTGCTCCATTCCTGCCCGGTCATGTGGCCAAGGGATCGCAGCACGCGGTTTCAGCGGCTCCATTCGGCAGCGCATCCATTCTTCCCATCACGTGGATGTATATCCGCATGATGGGCGGGGCGGGCCTCAAGCGTGCAACCGAGATGGCTATTCTCAACGCCAACTACATCGCGGAGCGGCTGAAGGGACACTATCCCGTGCTGTTCACAGGACAGAACGGCCGCGTGGCGCATGAGTGCATTCTCGATACCCGTGTGTTGAAGGATAGCGCCGGGATCAGCGTCGAAGATATCGCCAAGCGCCTCATCGATTACGGCTTCCACGCCCCGACCATGTCCTGGCCGATTGCCGGTACGCTGATGGTCGAGCCGACGGAATCGGAATCCAAGCGCGAGATCGACCGCTTTTGTGATGCAATGATCCTCATTGCCGGGGAAGCGGAGAAGGTTGCCAGTGGCATCTGGCCGCGTGACGACAACCCGCTCGTCAATGCACCGCACCCATCCGGTGATGTGCTGGCCGATGACTGGTCGCATCCTTACAGCCGTAGGGAAGCCAGCCTGCCGGCAGGCGAGAGCGAAGAGAACCCGAAATACTGGCCGCCGGTGTCACGTATCGACAACGTCGCCGGAGATCGCAATCTCGTCTGCGCTTGCCCGCCCATGCAGGCCTACAGCTAAAATAGAATGCCCCTTCCGGATCATCCGGGAGGGGCTTTTTTTACCAGTTCGGTGTCAAGCTCAGAGCTTCGCCGACATCACCATCGGGCGTCGGCTCAAGTTCCGGTGCCAGCTGCCGCAACGCCAGGGGGAGCGCCTGCAGGTCATTCGCCTCGAAGGACAGATGCGGCAGTCTTGCCCGGATCAGTCCGGCAACGGTTTTTGCCTGTAGTTCATCGCGTATACGTTTGGCGGCATCGCGGTCGCTGCGGCGCGACAACCACAGTTTGTGCAAGGCAAAGGCACGCGGATCGGGGCAGGCATAGTCCAGCGGATAGCCTTTTTCATCGATGACAACAGTCGAGATTTTCGGACTGTTGACCAGCCATGTCAGGCCTTCGATTTCGATTGCCTGCAGGTCCTCATCATCGGCGCTGAAGCGCACTTTCTCCCGCGTCGACATGCGGTCCTTTGGCGTTGGCTTGATCAGGTCAACGAGAAAGCCGTCGCGGTTGGCGGCGCGATACCCATTTCTCGCCAGCGGTGCAAACGAATGATCGATTTTTTGCAAGAGCCCGATCAAACCCTTGTGGGAAAAATCCTTGCTGATCAGCCGCAGGCTGAACCGGGAGTCGAACAACAGGTCGACATCCTGCGTCGATAAAAGCCCGCCGGCAATCTGGACACCAGCCATGCGTTCATAGGCAAAGAGCGCATTGGTTCCGACGACATCGACAGCCGTGCCGATCAATCCGGATTTTCCGAGCGCGCGGATGATGCGTGCAGTCAGAAGCGGCACCCGGCCCAAAGCCATGGCACGGTTGACGGGGGCGAGTTCATCCAGCCGCTTTGCCAGACGGGAAACGCGGGTCTTGGCGCTTTCACGCCCCATATGAAACTGCCCGAAGATCGCTTCCGTTTCGGCGGAGCGGGGTCCAAGGGATTTCCAGATGCCCTGTGTCTTCTTGTAGAGATAATCCTTGTCATTCGTGCTTTTCTTCCACGACATTGACCCGGAAAAACGCTGTTCATACTCCTTCAGACTGGTCCGGTAGACATCATAGGCCTGTTCCGTATCAATGAGCTGGCGTATTTGATCTGAAGATAATTCTCTGAATTTGCTCATTTTATCCCCAAATATTGCATTATTGGCAGTGGGAGGGATAATACACTGGTAAAACTAAATTAGGAAGTTGATATTCAAAGGATTATCCCTATTATATAATTAATCCATGAGAATGGGGATAATCCGTTGTCCTTCAATAACTAACGTGAGTTGACTGCGCCAGTGTCAATCGCAGTTTCCTGCAGTGCTGTTTGCCCGTTGCAGCTATCCGGCGTTTGCCTGTTAAAGTAGAGGCAGCGCAATCGGCAAAGCAGTCAAAGAGGTTCCATGTTCGATCTGAAAGTTACCAACGCAACCTTGCCTGACGGCCGTACAGGTCTTGATATCGGTGTGCAATCCGGCCGCATTGTTGCGGTCGGCGTCAATCTCGGCGGGGAGGCGGGGGAGACGATCGATGCCGGCGGTCTTCTGGTTTCGCCCCCCTTTGTCGATAGTCACTTTCATATGGATGCAACGCTGTCGCTCGGCCAGCCGCGCCTCAATGAAAGCGGGTTACTGCTCGATGGAATCCGGATATGGGGTGAATTGAAACCGCTTCTCACCCATGAAACTGTGATCGAGCGCGCCCTACGCTATTGCGATCTGGCGGTCGCACAGGGCCTGCTGGCGATCCGGACCCACGTGGATATCTGCGACGAGCGCCTGCTGGGTGTTGAAGCGCTGCTCGACGTCAAAAGACAGGTTGCACCCTATATCGACCTGCAACTGGTGGCTTTCCCGCAGGATGGTTACTACCGCTTTCCCGGCGCTGTCGACCTGCTCAAGCGGGCGCTTGATCTCGGCGTCGATGTGGTTGGCGGTATTCCGCATTTTGAGCGCACCATGGGCGATGGCGCCGCGAGCGTCAAAGCGCTCTGCGAGATTGCGGCGGATCGCGGCCTGATGGTCGATCTGCACTGTGACGAGACCGATGATCCGCTGTCACGGCATATCGAAACACTGGCCTATGAAACCCGGCGCCTTGGTCTTGGCGGCCGTTCGACGGGGTCGCATCTGACCTCGATGCATTCGATGGACAATTACTACGTCAGCAAGCTTTTACCGTTGATTGCAGAGGCCGGCGTGGCGGCGATTGCCAATCCGCTGATCAATATTGGCATCCAGGGTCGTCACGACACCTATCCGAAGCGTCGGGGCATGACCCGCGTGCCGGAACTTCTGGCCCATGGTGTTACCGTTGCCTTCGGCCATGATTGCGTGATGGACCCCTGGTATTCACTCGGCCAGGCTGACATGCTTGATGTTGCCAGCATGGGTCTGCATGTGGCGCAGATGACGAGCCGCAGCGCCATGCGCCAATGTTTTGCCGCGGTTACCACCGAGCCGGCCAAGATTCTCAATCTGGAAAATTACGGCCTCGAAGTCGGCTGCAAGGCGGACATGGTGCTGCTGCAGGCTGCCGATGCAATCGAAGCAATCCGCCTCAAGGCAACGCGGCTTGCCGTCATCAAGGCAGGCAAGGTCATCGCGCGCACGCCGAAACGGATCAGCACACTCGCTTTGGACCGGCGTCCCGCTATGGTTGATCCCGCAAGCTACGCGCCCTTCATTCACCAAGGATAATTTGAGTTCCATAAGATACGTTATGCGATTTTGATGTGTAGCCGCAAAGTTAAAATGTCCTGTTTCTGCAAAGTAGAAACGTCGCTGTGTCACCTTCTCGTTGATTGCAACGAGATTTGGGATGCGGATTTTGGGACTGATTTTAAT
>NZ_CABSQF010000054.1:0-29997 GCF_902479695.1 uncultured Phyllobacterium sp.
CTGGAACTCAGCGTCAGGCATGCCCGCTATGCGCTGGCCACCATGTGCATCGGTGTCGGCCAGGGCATCGCGGTTGCCCTGGAACGGGTCTGATCAGGCGAAGTGCCGAGCCCGCGGATTAGCACCGCCGGCCCTGGATCACACCGCGATGCGCGCCTCCGACTGTTCGAGCGCCTTCCTGATGGCGAGTTGCCGTTCCCAGGCCAGGGCGTCGCCGACGATCAGGTCAAGGTCGGCGCGTTTCGGCTCAAAACCGAATACGGTGCGGACACGTTCGTTCCCTGCCACCAGCACTGCCGGATCGCCCGCACGCCTCGGCGCGGTCCGGACCTCGAAATCGACGCCCGACACGCGCTTGACCGCGTCGATAATGTCAAGAACGGAATAGCCGTAGCCGTAGCCGCAATTGGCGGCGGTGCTGGCTCCTCCAGCCTCCAGATAGTTCAGGGCGCACAGATGCGCCTGCGCCAGATCGCTGACATGAATATAGTCGCGGATGCAGGTGCCGTCGGCTGTCGGATAGTCCGTGCCATACACCTCGATATGCGAGCGCTCGCCTGTCGCCGCCTGGCTGGCGATCTTGATGAGGTGCGTGGCGCGCGGGAATGACTGCCCCGAGCGCAATTGCGGGTCGGCACCCGCCACGTTGAAATAGCGCAGCGCCACATAGTTGAATTCCGGATGGGCCACGGCCGCATCGCGCAGCATCCACTCGGTCATCAGCTTTGACGTGCCGTAGGGCGAGATCGGCTGATGCGGCATATCTTCGCTGATCGGCGTTCGCTCCGGTTCCCCATAAATTGCGGCGGTCGACGAGAAAATGAAATGCCTGATGCCTTCGGCAATGGCCGCTTCCATCAGGGAACGCGATTGCACGGTATTGTTGCGGTAATAAGAAAGCGGATCGCGCACGGAATCGGGAACGACGATCGAACCGGCGAAGTGCAGGATCGCCGTCACATTGTGCCGGCGGATCATATCGCGCACCAGCGCCTGATCGCCGATATCACCCTGCACGAACGGCACATCATCCGGCACCAGCCAGGCGAAACCGCAACTCAGATCGTCAAGGACCACGACCGGCCGGCCGGCATCCTTGAGGGCAAGCACCATGTGGCTGCCGATATAGCCGGCGCCACCAGTAACAAGAACAGTCATGGGGAGGAACTCCTGCAACTTTGTTTGAGAGATTGATAGGGTGGAGCGGCGTGTACCATGTCGATAGTCTGTCTTACACTTCCTTTCCTACGGTTTGCTTTCCTCCCGGAAAATTCTGATCGTTTGCTGTCTAAGCGACTCGTCGGGCGGAGTCCGATGCGCGCCTGCCCGTCTCGGTCATCTTGTGATCCACGCCGTTTTCGGTCAGGAAGACGTTCATCTCGCCATAGGTCTCGAACCAGGCGCGATTGTATTTATCGAAAAGCGATTGATCCCAATAATCCTCCAGCCTGAACGGCTTGCCGCCAAAGACGTCATAACTCGGGATCTTGTAGGTTTCGGCGAATTCGGCCGTGCGGCTGTCATAGGTGAAATAGATCGACGGCACGCCGTTGGCCAGCGCCATGAGATTGCCATGCAGGCGGTAGCCGAGAACCAGCTGATGCGCGCGAACAAGCGTTTCATAGTCCGCAACCACATCGGAATAATACATGCGCTCGCGGTAGAGCTTTTCCATCGCATCGTCGAAATACCAGTCCGCAACCCAGCGGTTCGCCTTCAGCGCGGCGATGGCGTCTTCCTTCTGCTCGTCGGTACCGAAGACCATCTTCTTTTCTTCCACTTCGCCCTGCGCCATCAGGGTGATGTCGAAGCGGTTCGCCATCGCCTTGATAAGGTCGCGGTGCAGGGTCAGATAACGCTGGATATCCTGCGCATAGGTTGGCGAGACTTCGCGCCGGACCGTCACACCCACCTTTTCCACCGTGTCGAGCTCGGGCAATTTGATGCGCAGATGCTGGTTGTTGCGCCGGAACGCCGTGGGGCAGCCGATGACGCGGACATTCTTGATGCCGATGTCGTTGAGAACCTGGGCGGAATAGGCGCCGCGCACACCGACGGAAGTGGTCGAATCGGCAATGAGGCGCCAAACCGCCTTGGACTCCTCCGACAGTTCCAGCTGCCCCTTGACCGGCGCCTGCGCGCCGACGCCGAAGGCAATGACGGGCAGCCCCAGGCGCTTGAGAACCGGGATGGTGTCGCGCCAGTTCATCTCCCTGTTGATGTAGTTGGACCCGCGCAGGATGACATAGTCATACTCCTCGCGCAGCTGGTCGATCTTCTCCATCGACGGTCCGGCAATGGGAAGTTCGGCGACCTTCTCGTAGTTCATGAGCTTCAGGGATGATTCAAAGACGAAGGCATCACCGATATTGTGGTAGTGGTCGATGCTGCGCTGAATGTCGCTGTGCTGGTACCAGCGGACATTGTCGTGATCGTAAACTTCTCCGGCGGGGATCATTACGAGGACGCGTGCCATGAGGTATTCCTTCTTTTGGCGATGAAAGCTGGATAGCCTCAGCTTGCTTGGGAAAGAACAACGTCAGTTCTTGCAGCGATCGTGAATGGCTGCTGCCGGCTAGATTTAAGCAATTCACCATAGAGAGCAAGGTGTTCCTGAGCACAGTCGATATAGTTCACGGGTTTCCGGATGGTCTGATGCAAACGGTCCCAGATCGAGGCGTCGCTGAGTACTTCGGTGAAACGGTCAGCCAGGTCTTCGGCACTGCGCACACGGAAGTGCAGACCATCCAGCCCGTCCCGGACTTTTTCGGCCATGCCGCCAATATTGGAGCAGATCACCGGGCGGCGATGGTGCAGGGCCTCCTGGATCACAATCGGCGAGTTCTCCCACCAGATCGACGGCATCACCACCCAATCGACGGGCTGCATGAGACGCGGCATTTCCGCATTCTGGTAGGCACCGTAAAAGCGCACGCGCGACCCGGCTTCCTCGATCAGTTTTCGCATGCGATCCTGAAAGTCGCGCGGCTGCTTCTCCAGATTGCCGCCAAAAATCATCAGGCGCGAATCCTCGCCCCAGGTTTCCTCTGGCACACGCGACACCGCATCGATCAGGACGTCGATGCCCTTGAACGGTGTTATCTGCCCGAAATAGGCGAAGCGGTTGCGCCGCGGCCTTGGGCCCGCCAGCTCGCGCGGCGGTGTCACGCTGTCGATGGCGATACCATTCTCGATCACCCTCAGCTTGGCGGGATCAAGTCCCCACTCCTTGTACCTGCCGGCCAGGAATTCGCTGGGTGAAACAAAGGCATCGGCAAGCTCGAGCATGCCGCGGATGAAGCGTTCCCGCTTGAGAAAGCGGGCAGGGGGAACATCGGGAAAGCAGGCGTGGCAATCGATGGGCGAAGCCTCGTTGCACAGCTTTGCCGAGCTTGCCTTCACCATCTGCCCGTCATTGTTGCAGATCGACAGATATTCGTGAAAGGTCAGCAGAATGACCGCATCGGGCAGCGCCTCGCGGATGGCATAGAGCGTTTCCAGCCCGAGGCCGAGCACATGGTGGAAATGCACGACCTGCGGATTGAGATCGCGGACAAAGCGCAGGAGATCGCGGCGGATTTCATCGGTGTTCTTGTTTGACAGATAGAAGTGGTCGTATTCATCGGCATGGAACAGGATTTCATCGCTGCTGCGCCGCATGCTCATCAGCGCCGTGGTGCCATGCCGCGGAATGGGATGTCCGGCCCGCGCCAGATAGACGGATTGGACACCGGGCAGGCTGTTGAGCCCCTTGTGCAGATTGTAGGAGGCAATTTCGCCGCCTCCCAGGGAAATGCTGGGATGGGCATGGGAAATCACCAGAACCCGAAGCCGTTCGGTCATGCTGTTTCCTCCGCAGACACACTGCGCTTGTTGGAAAGATTATTGGCCCAGCGCGCGTCGAAAACCTGCCGGTCGATGCGTTCGATCAGGGCGATGGTCGAGGCCTTGTCAGACACGGATATGTCGTCGGACCCGAGCATCTGCGCCGACGGCAGCCAATAGGATTTCAGACCGGCCTGCTTGAGCTTGAGGCCAAGATCGAGACCCTTTTCATGCGTGCCAAGATATCCACGGGTAAAACCATTGACGGAGAACAAGGCGTTTCGCGGCAGGACACAGCACTCGAATGTCGCCGTTGCCACTTCCGTTGTTCCCATCCCCGCCACGGCATCGATGGGATAGCCGGCATAGCGGCTGATCAGGGCGCGGTCGGATTGCGCACCCGCCACCCATGTTCCGGCCCAGCGAATGGAATCATCCTCATAGGCGAGGGTCGGCGACAGCACGCATTCCTTGCGGGCATCATAGGCCGCAAGCAGTTTCCGGAACCATCCGGTGCTGCGCGGCAGGAGAGACGCGGCAAGAAAGACCACGCTCTCCGTGGACACCGCCCGCGCGCCGACTTCCAGCGCATCATACAGATCCTCGGATCCGCTGGCGGAGACAAGGCGGACACGCAGCCCGTAAAAATCCGCCAGCCTGCGCAGTTGCACGCCGATGCGGTCGATAATATCCGTGGCAGCCGCAACGACTATCGGCGCCTCGCGCGTCTCCGGATCAAGCGCCAGCAGGGCGAGAAGCGGACCGATCTCCTCGACGCGCTCATCGACACCGATGATCAGTGCGGGTCCGGCAGCTTTTTCAAACGCACCGAGATCGACGACGCCGAAAACCTCGGGAGCGGGCCGGCTGACGCCGCGCAGCAGCGGGACAAGCTGCTGGTCGACGATGTGGCGCAGCGCCCAGGCATTCGGATCGATGGCGCGAATCTGGCGAACGACCGCGTCGCGCGATGTGATCCGGGTTGGCGTCAAGGGCATGAAGGCCCGCCGGGAATCGCTGAGTTCCAGCTCGATATAGAAGGGAGCCGTGCTGTCGCCCGTAAGCTCGGGGGCAAAGGCGACGAAACCGTGCGCATGGCGGTTGGGGTCCAGTCCGGCATTGAACGGCGGCTGGTTGTCGAACTCCCGCGTCACATCCGCCCGGTCCACCCGGGTCCAGTTGCCGTCCAGCTGGATTTCGCCGCGGTGGCGGCGCAACTTCACGCCCTGGACGTGATTGTCGGGGTCGAGCAGCCAGCCGGAGACAAGCAGGCCGCTGCCTTCGACGCGAAACACATTGTCGATGCCCATGCGCACCGGAAAGGGCAGGCTGGATATCGTTTCCGTGCCGTCGAAGCGGTTGGCGGCCGAGCGCAGGCGGAGCAGAATCTCCGTCGAACTGCGCATGTTCGGCAGAATGGCGCGGACATGGTTGGGGGTTTCCCGCGACCCGGCAAGCAGGCGACGGTCATAAACCTCGATAAACCGCCAGCCGCGCCGACCGCGAAACAACAGGCGTTCGATATCATTGGGCGAGATGGGTTCGTTCGCCAGCAGCAGCCCGGCAAAACCGGATGCCTGCTCGCTCACATCGGGGCGCGCGAAAACGCCGATGGCGCATTCGGCGAGGGATGGCGTGCGGCCGCTGATCAACAGCCGCGTGACGGAGGGCGTCAGGTCCTGTGCCCAGCCCTGCACGAAAATCTCGCCCTCGTCGCTGCCGCCGATCAGCTCGATAACGCCATCGGAACGGGCGCCAGCCTGCAGCAGAATGGTGATGGCCGACAGTTTCTTGCGGCTGATGGGGCCGGAAATCAGCGCTTCAACAAGCCCGTCGATCGCACCGGGCAAATTCGGTCCGGCAAGATCGGCGATCATGGCCGCAAGATCGCCGATGGCAGCGGCACGGGCGGCAAACGAATAGCGGGATACCTTTGCCTTGTGCTGAAACATGATGGTCTTCAGCTGCGCGCGGCGCAGCACGTTTGTCGGCACGATTGCGACAAATCCGTGCGTGCCGGCCGGCGACGGGGCTTTCAGCGGCCAGTTGATGAAGGTCGCTTTGACACTCATGGCGGGATCGCCGTTGAGAAAGACCGTGAGCTGTTCGGGCGTATTGCCGCCAATGCCCATGATGAGCACCAGCGTATCCTCGACCGGGCAACCGACGACCATTTCGCCTTCCATGACAATGGAATTGCGCTCCGGCGCTTTGCCGCCCGCCGGGACAGGCAGAAGTTTTTTGTCGTCGCGAGTCATCTATGCCACCCTCAACGGAGAACCCCGACGGTCATGAGCGCGCCCGCGGCAAACCCCACCAAAACAAACAACAGCAGAAACAGCGGTCTGGCATCGCCGCCGGCGCGCTTGTGCAAAAGCTCCAGGCGCTTCTCCAGCCCTGCCACGACACCGTCCATCCGCATCAGATGCACGTCGAGTTCCGTCATGCGCTGATTGAGGTCGCCGCGCAGCCCGTCGATCGCGCTGCTGACCTCACCAAGATCACCCGGCGTCGCCCCGCCTGTACCGTCGATGGTGGCGGCGGGCCGCTGCAGCGAACGCTGGCTGACCTGCAGCTGCCGCTGGGCCGCCATCAGCATGTCGAGCTTGTCGAGAATGCGGGTCATCGGTGCGGCGATCAGCGCTTCGGCCGCCTGCTCATCCGGCTTCGGCACGCGCAGGGGCTGCTCGACGCCTGCGCCGCTGATGGCGATAACGACCAGTTCACCGGCGCGCGCCGATGCAAACTGCGGCAGCATCACGTCAAAGGCATGAATACCATCGCCGACGCCGTTGCGCTTCAGGTCAGGACGTTCCTTGTCGGCCACCGCCTCGGCAATCGGCTTGCCATCCAGCAGGACGCGAATGATCAACCGTGCGCCCGGCGCCTGCGGATCGAAAGCCCAGCCATACAGCCGGCCAGCATCGACGGCATCCACGCGGCCCTTCAGGGGCTCGCCGCGCACCGGCTCGGGCTTGGCGGGCCTTGCGTTATCCTGTTCGGGGATGGCGGTCGGCTTCACGGAGGCCTGCGTCGGTACTTTGGTCACTATGGACATGGGAGAGTCCTTTCTGATTGATCAGGCAGCCTCAACACGTTCGGGCCGCAGTGTCTCGATCAGATCAAGATACCGTCCGGCTGTCGTGTCGATAGTATCGGGGTGGCGTGCCCCAAGGGAAAGATGCGCACGCAGATCGGCATCTTCGGCGATACGCCGCATGGCAGCTGCCAGTGCCAGCGGATCGTTCGGGGGGACGGTCAGGCCATTGACGCCGTTCTCGATCATTTCGGCCATACCGCCAATATTGCTGGTGACGACGGGGCAATCCTGGCCTTGCGCCTCCTGAATCACCAGCGGCGCATTCTCCCACCAGATTGACGGCATGATCGCGCAATCGACTGCCGCAATGAGATTGCCGATATCCTCACGCCGATAGGCACCGCGCCTCTGCACGAAGGGCGCGGTTTCGGCAAAGAGCCTGTCGATATCGGCGACAAAGGTTTCACTCTGGAATGGCGCCGCACCGTGGACACGCAGCTCGAAATCAAAGCCTTCCGCGATGAGCTGCTTGGCCGCCTCCAGAAGGACAGTCGTGCCCTTCCATGGATTGAGATTGCCGAAATAGCCGAAGACAGGCTTGCTGCGGGCCGGCATGTCAGGCTTTGCTGCCAGCGCCCGCGCGGGTTGCCCGTTGGGGATCACATGGATCAGTTCTGCGGCAATTCCCCAGTCCACATAACGCTGCTTGAGAAATTCACTCGGGGAGACGAAGGCATCGACCACGCTCAGAAGCGATTTGAGATGACGCTCGCGCAGGACGAACTTGTCGAGTGCGATGTCCTTGAAACAGCTGTGGCAGCGGTCCGGGCTGGCGCCGTAGCAGAGTTCCTTGCCGCCTGTACGCACCATCAGGCCATCGTGATGGCAGATGGGGTAATAATCGTGCAGCGTCAGGACGATGCGGCATTCCGGCAATGTCTGGCGCACGATATGCGGGAATTCCGCGCCCAGCAGCAGCAGGTGATGCAGGTGGACGACATCCGGCCTGAAATCCCGCAGCAGTTCGACAATGTCGGGGACAATGCCGTAGAGGTCGACCTGACTCATGAAGAACCGGTCGAAATGGCCGGACCACAGCAGGATTTCATCGCCCTTGTCGCCGATGCTCTGAAAGCTCGTACCGGGTCTGGCTTCCCGGTGAATGTGATTGGTCGCACCGAGAAACAGCGCTTCACATCCCGCCCGCTGATAGGCGCGGAAAAGATCGTGCGCGAAGATTTCCGTGCCGCCGGGATGCAGGGACGGATGATTGTGGGCCGCAACGAGAACACGGGCCATTATCTGTCGCCTCCGGGACCGGCAATGAAGACATCCTGATAATGGTCGGCGGGAGCACCGCGCCAGTGCCCGAGCGACGTGCTGAAAACCTGCAGCCCGGCCCGCGTCAGGGCACGATCCAGAAACCCGTCGTCGAAGCCGACGGCGGCAAGGGGCGGCAGTTCCGGTACGAACCAGCATGGCCCCTCGTCATAACGCTGGAAACCCAGGCGCCTGTCGCGCTTGCCCAGCGGATTGTCGGCAGCCGTCTTGTCGATGACGAACGCCGTCATGAACAAACGCCCGCCCGGCGCAAGCACCCGCGCCACTTCCCGCAGGTAGACGCTGACTTCCTCATCGGGAAGATGGGTGACGACCGAGGTCATGATGACGAAATCGAACTGCTTGTCCTCGAAGGGCAAACGGAGCATGAGGCCGTCGATCGCTCCCTTCGGATTGTACAGGGAGTGGGCGATATCCATGTAGCGGAATTCGAAATTCGGATAGACCGGGGTGATCTTCTGCTGGCACCAGTTGATGCCGCCGGACACCGGATCGATGCCGCAATAGCTGCCCTTGGCCGGATCGATATATTGCGTGAGCGGCACCGCCATGCGGCCGATGCCGCTGCCGATATCGAGCACGCGGCTGTCCGGCCGCAGTCCGCCCTTGCGGATGAAATGGCCGAGAAACTCCGAACCAACCGCCTGAAAATCGCCGTCGCCGACAAACACGCTGTCCGGATCGGGGCAGGGCAGGAACCGGTTGCGCATGACGGCTTCCATCAGCCAGTCGACATACTCATCGTTCACGGGGCTTATCTGCTCGGCCTGGGTTTTCTTGAGTGCAACAACGTCGGTCAAGCAGCGCTCCTTTCAGACTTTGCCGCGATGAAGGGCGCAACCGTGTCTTCCGCCGCTTCGTCCCGGTACGTCGTCATCAATTCTGTAATGTCATCGTTCCAGCGCTGGGTGTGCAGCCATGAATTGTACTGGCTTGCCAACCCCCGCATGTAATCGGCACTGCGGCGAATGGACCGCCGCTCGAAATGGTAGAGGGACACATCAGGCGCGTAGGCGATATGGAAGCCGATCTGGCGAATTTTCAGGCACAGATCGCTGTCCTCGTAGTCCCCGATGATATAGTCCTCGGTGAAACCGCCGACGAGATCGTAAATGTCCTTGCGTGTCACCAGGCAGGCCCCGGTCACGCCCGGCACGGTGCGGGAAACCCGCGCCGGCGCATAGGCGCCCGGCATGCCCTTGTAGAAATGATGGTTGAGCCAGATGCCTTTCTGGTCGCGGGCGAAGTAAAGCCCGGCGTGCTGCAGCGAACCATCCTCGAACAACAGGCGCGGTCCGATGGCGCCCAGTTTCTTCTGGTCGAGCAGCGGCTGCGTCAGGGCCTGGAGCCAGCCATTGGCACAGGGCACCACATCGGAATTCAGCATGACCAGCATCGTCCCGTTGGCGAAACCCGCTCCGGCGTTGCAGGCACGGGCATAGCCGCTGTTGCGGTTCATCGTCACCAGCCGGAAGGGCAGGCCGTGCAGGATGTGCAGCCCGCCCAGCATGTGCTCCGTATCATCCTGGATTTCGGGGGAGTCGAGCACGAAGATCAGCTCCGCATTGGCAACGAGCCACGGATCGGTGGCCATTGCCGAAAACTGGAAGCGCAGGAAATCCAGATTGCGATAGAGCGGAATGACAATCGACACGGCAGGCGCATCCGGCAGGACGCCGTATTCCTTGGTGTCAGCCACCTTCACCGTCTTGCCAAGCTTGTGTTCGACCTCCTGCAGGGCGGGGGCGAGAATATTCTCGAAGACCTGATCGCGCGCGTGCTGCGGCGGTACTGCCCGCAGAATGCGGTTGCGCTGGGCCGATGCTTCGAATGGCTGCAGCGGCGGCACCAGCGCGGCCGTCGCGCCGGAAGCCAGCCGCATCTGGAAACGCGGCTGCAGCAGCGGCCCAAGGTTCTTGCTCTGGGGAAGCCAGGCGACAAAACCCGTCACATCCGCACCGAACCCGTCTTCCCGCTCCCCCGTCTTGCCGGGAAACTTGTAGAAATTGGGCTGCAGCGGCAGGGCGCCGCTGCTGCCGGAAAGATATTCGATGCCCGCCAGCATGGCCGCGGGATCGTGGCTCCAGCCGCCCACCAGCAGCCCGCCCTGAAGCGCGAGGGCAAGATCGATTTCGGCGGCGGGATGCGTTGCGGACTTTGCGATCTGGCGCACCGTCAAAGGCGCGCGCGTCTGCATGTCGATGGCCGTGGCAAGCCCGGGCCCGGTCGCCTGCGCCATTTCCCGGATGAGAAACTCGCGCAGGTCCATGTCCCCGTGACGCTTCGCCCACCACTTTTCAAAATCCGCGGGCTGACTGTCCCCCTCGGAGAGCTTGCGCACGGCAACGCCGTTGCGGCCGGAAAAGACCAGATGCAAGGACTGCGGCAGCGGACGAACGGATTCAACCAGAAGATGACACGGCTGCCCGCCGCGTTTCGACTGGGTTCCCATGACAAGCCGCGTCGGCAGGATCGTCACCGCGCTTGGACTGATTGCATAGATCGTGGTGATTTCGCCCAGGACCGGATCAATCGCCGTTTCCAGCAGATATTGACCGTCGACGGGTTGGCCGCACAGGCGCGCCGGGCGCGGCTCGGGTGCCAGCGCCAACATGATTTCACGCGCCACGCTGGCAAAGATCTGGTTTTGCGAAAGCCGGAACGTGCTGCGCCATGTGCTCAAAATATTGTTGAGCAGCTTGATATGGCCGGCAGCGGACAGATTGGCGACAGCGCTGTTGACGTCAAAGGATACCAGTTCATCGGCGGGATACAGAATGGCCTGTTCCGTTGGCCCGAGCGATCCGGCAGACAGGGTCAGACTGACGGGTTCGTCCTTGGTGCGCATGACCCAAAGGATGCGCTGGCCGCCGGTTTCGAGCGGAATGTTGAGGCTGACGAGGGGAACCAGCTGTTCGGGTGCTTCAAGCGTGCATTTTGTCGAGGCCCGCACCGCGCCGGGAATATCCCAGATCACGACAGCGACATCGCCGCACAGGCGCGAGATGGAAATATTCTCCGTATCGCCTGCAATATCCGTCGAATGGTCGAGGTTCAACACGTTGCCCTTTCATCCACAGCGGAAAGAAAAACGTGCCCGGCCGGAAAGCTGGGCACGCCAATTTTTGCAAAAATCAATGTACGACGAAATACTGGTCGGGATGTGCCTGCACATCGTCATAGCTGGTGTTTACGAGGGTGACGCTGTCGCCATGGCCGAGATCGACCACGACATTATTGCCAACCTGCGTAACACGATCGGCCAGATCCTCGGGAGAATGGATATGGAGACCGTTGATATCCTTGGAAATCTGAAGGATGTCTTCACCTGGGGTAAAGTCCAGGATGACGTCGTTGCCGCCGCCGCCGCTGAAGTGGAAGATATCGTTGCCGGCACCGCCTGAGAGGATGTCGTTGCCAGCACCGCCGTCGAGATAGTCATTACCGGCACCGCCCTGAAGAACGTCGTTGCCAGCGCCGCCGAACAGAATGTCATTGCCATTTCCGCCCTGCAGGATGTCATTGCCAGCGTCGCCGAACAGAATATCGTTGCCGTCGCCGCCGCTCAGGATGTCATTGCCCGTGCCGCCGTGAAGGATGTCATCGCCTTCACCGCCATACAGGGTGTCATTGCCTTGATCGCCGAAAAGAATGTCATTGCCCGTGCCGCCGAACAGGGTGTCGTTACCGTGTCCACCGAAAAGGATGTCATTGCCCTCATCGCCGAAGATTATATCGTTTCCGTTTCCGCCAAAGACGAGATCATCACCACCATGGGCGTGAATGAAATCGTCAAAACGCGAGCCAAACAAAACGTCGTCGTAGGCGCCGCCTTCTAAAGTGGCCATCTGCTTCTCCTTCTGTCTGCTTTGAGTTTCGACCAGCTGGAAATGTTCCAGCCATCGATGCTTTGACGATTGTGCGCTGCACCAAATCGAAATGCAACCTAGACTAAGAGTATAAATGTGGCATTCGCGAGTAACAAATTATTACGAATGCGTATTACTCAACATTTTGAAAAAGAACTATAATTTATATTTACCTATACAATACTTCATCAATTGGCGTTGTTTGATTGTATTTTATTTCAAAATTTGAAATATTGCCAAAACCCCTTTGTTTAAGGGATTTTATTCTAATCAATCCTCTCTGAATGCTCGATTCAAGCTGTCGGAGATTGGCGAAATGATATAGTCGATCGCCTTGCGCGCCTTATGCACGATGATGACCTCGGCGGGCATTCCGGGATAAAGTTTGACTGACGGATTGGCCGCCAGCGACTTTGGCATGATTTCCGCGCGGGCGACGAAATAGGCCGTGTCCGTCTTTTCATCGATCACCTGATCGGCGGCGATATAGCTGATCTTGCCATCCAGCGGCGTCAGTGAGCGCTGATTGTAGGCGGTCAGGCGAATCTGCGCCTGCGATCCCATCGAAACGCTGTCCACGTCACGCGGACTGATTTTCATTTCAACCACCAGAGGTTCGTTTTCAGGCACGATGTCCATCAGCGCCTCGCCGGCCGCCACGACGCCGCCTGGCGTGCGCAGGCGAATATTGGCAACCACGCCCGCCTGCGGCGATCTGATTTCCACCCGGCGCATGACGTCCTTGGCTGCGACGATCCGCTCTTCCGTATCCGCAAGATCGGTCTGGTTGGTGGTGATCTCGCCGGCGATTTCGGATTGCAGGTCGCTTTCAATGCCGATCAAGCCAAACTCTGCACCGGCCTTCGCCTGCTCGGCCTTTGCCTTGTCCCCGGCATACTGGCCGCGATTGCCCGCCAGTTCGCTCAGCTTGGTATCGATCTCGGTCAGCTTGGACTTCTGGGCAAAGCCCTTGGCGACCAGCCCGGCAATGGCATTGCGCTGTTCGGTGATCAGCTCGGTCTGCCTGTCCGTCGCGGCGACCTGCGCCGCGGATGATTTTGCCTGTTCGGTATATTGCTCGATAGTTTTCTTCTGCACGTCCGTGCGGCTCATTTTCTGGGCCGAGCGCTTCTGGAAGAAAATGCGTTCCGCCTTGACGGCATTCTCGGCAGCCACATTGTCAGGCCCGCCGAAATGCTCGGGAAAGGTGATCTCCGCTGCACCCGCCTGTTCCGCACGCAACCGTGCAAGTTTGGCGATCAGCCCGATCCGGCGGGACTGCAGCGACTGCAGTTCCGCCCGGGCTTTCGTATCGTCCAGCCGGATCAGCGGTTGCCCGACCTTGACCTCGTCGCCTTCCTGCACGAGCAGGCGGTCGAGGATGCCCCCCTCCAGATGGCTGATTGTCTTGCGCTTTGAATCGACGATGACTGTTCCCAGGGCAACGGCGGCGCTGCCAAGCTCGGCCGAATAGGCCCAGCCGAAGAACCCGCCGAACGCGATGACGATCGTCATGATTCCCGCAATGATGAGCCGGCGCAGGGGCGACTTCGCATCCTCATTCTCAAGATCGATGACCCATTCCGGCCGCACGATTCCAAATTTGGTCAATGCCTGCTTCCCGCCCGACTCGGCGCGCGGCGCCAGCAATTGGGTGAAACGTTTGGGAACAATCGATTTGCCGGTCATGATCCTGTCGCTCCCATTTTGGGACCCGTGGGTGTGATGGAGGCCACAACGTCGGTGCGCGGGCCAAACTGGGTGATTCGACCGTTTTCCAGCACAAGCAGCTTGTCCGCCACCTGCATGATGGTCGGGCGATGCGCGATCATGACGACGATGGCGCCGTCATCGCGCGCCTGTTCGATGGCGCGCATCAGTGCCCTTTCGCCGACGGCGTCGAGATTGGCATTCGGCTCGTCCAGCACGATCAGGCGGGGGCGGTTGTAGAGGCAGCGTGCAAGGCCGATCCGCTGGCGCTGACCGCCGGACAGCGTCAGACGCCCGTCGCCGACCGGCGTGTCGTAGCCCAGCGGCAGGCGGCCGACCATCTCATGCACGTCGGCAAGCCGTGCCGCCTCCAGAACACGGTGCGGGTCGCTTTCACCCATCCGGGCGATGTTGTCCTTGATGGTACCGTCGAGCAGCGCCACCGACTGGGGCAGGTAGCCGGCGATTTCACCGAATGAGCTGCGCTCCCACAGATACACATTGTTGCCGTCGAGAAATACACCGCCCGATGTTGGCTTGACGATACCGATCATCAGCCGGGCCAGCGTCGATTTACCCGCTGCGGACGGACCGACAATGCCAAGCACCTCTCCCGGCGAAAGGGAAAACGAAATGCCCTTGATGATCGGCATTTCGACGCCCGGCGCCGCATAGACAAGCTTGTCGATGATCAGATCGCCATGGGGCCGCGGCGTCGGCATCGTCTGGCGGACGGCGAGGTTTTGCGCGAGCAGGGCCTGGATCCGCTGCCAGTTTCCGATGGCGTTAACCCATTGGCGCCACGTCTCCACCACATGGTCGAACGGCGCGAGAAGACGACCGACAATGATCGTCGTGGCAATCATCGCACCGGCCGTGATTTCCTGCTGCATGGCGAGCAGCGTACCAGCGCCGAGGGCGCCAATCTGGATCATGAACCGCAAGGTACGGGCGATGGTCCCCATGGCCCGGCTGCGCGCGCCGCCCGCATCCATCAAATCCAGAGCGCTCATCTGCGCCGTACGCCAGCGCCGGGCCAATGCGGGCAGCATGCCCATGGCCTCGATCACTTCCGCATGGCGCAACGTGCTGCCGATTTTCGAGACGGCTTCGATGTTCGCCTGATTCGCATCCTTCACCAGGCTTCGCGTCAAAATGTCCGTGATGACACCGCAGGCCACGAGCACGATGACCGAGACGACGCCGATAATGCCGAAAACCGGGTGGAGAAGAAAAAGCACGGTCAGGAAGATGGGGGACCAGGCCGCGTCAAGCGGCGCACTGACCGCTGACGAGGTGAGGAATGTCCGCAGCTCCGTCAGATCGCGCAGCGCCTGCGTGGCTTTGGGCAGCCCCTGATCGACCGACGCCTGAACCGCAGCGGTCAGAATCGGCAGATTGAGCCGGCGCACAAGCGCGCTGCCCATGGCCTGGAACGACATGGCCCGGATGAATTCGAGAATACCGAAAACGATCAGGGCGCCCGCCGCCAGGATGCTCAGCATGACCAGCGTGTCCGTGCTCCGGCTGTTCAAAACCCTGTCATGCACCTGCAGCATATACAGCGGTACGGTGAGCTGCAGAAGGTTGATGCAGGCACTCAGCAGAACAGCATAAAGGAGGCCCGACAAGAACACCCGGCGTGCGCGCAGAATGAGGGTCCGAGGTGCCGGAACCGTATGCGTCGTCGCATTTTTTCCAACATTGCTCTTGCCATTTGCATTGTTTTGACGAGTATCACTCATGTGTAATCTGCCTTGGAAATGACACAGCTGCCCGGTAGCCCGATTGAACTTGGTCTATAGCATTAGACTAGTAAAGTAATACCGTGCAGAATGTGACAGAAAAAAGTTCATATGGTGGGGAAAAAAGCAAAGGAGACCTTGGAATATACTTGTAACTTACTTCAAATTTTGAAGTAAAATTGATGATGGAGACAAAGATGATACAAAAACTTCTACACGAAGGAGTGGAAGTCGAAACATCTATTGACGGTTATGATGCCGCCGATTTTCCTGAAATTACAGCGGAAAAACAGGGACATAGACATCCAGTTCATACCGTTGTGGTGACACACTTCGAGCTGGCCAGAATGATTGAGAGAGTAAATCGTCGGTTCGCCAGTCTGCTGAGGACTGAACTGACGAAGTTGGGGATCGAAGACGTTGGCCCAGCCCAGGCGATGGTTCTCCTGGCGATTGGCGACGTCGAACTTTCTGTTGGGGAGCTCTTGGACCGGGGTCACTATATCGGCTCCAATATCTCCTACTATCTGAAGCAGCTCGCCGATGGGGGATACATCGACAGGGTTGCCTCCCAGCGCGACAAGCGGTCCGCAAGGATCCGCTTGACCGACAAGGGCGAACAGCTTTGCGCCAATCTGCGCAATGCAGGCGGAGCTTACAACCGCGTACTCGCCCGGGATGATGACGATCTTCGCAATCTGGAAATCGCATTCCAGACATTGCACAGGCTCGAACTGGTTTGGGGCAATGCCGCGCGTTACGGCATCTGAGCCCCTGTCAATTCGTGTTCTGATGTCTGGAAAGGACTGACATGCATGTGGCTTTCGTTCACAGGCGCGGCCTGGGTCAATTTGCTGCCCTGGCCGAACATCTTGCGGCAAGCGGGCATGATGTCAGCCTTATCTGTGAAACAGTGGACCGGCGCCTCCCATCGGTCCGCGTGATCAGACACAGGATGGAACCTGGCCCTCGGGCGGACAGCCAGATGGCCAGGTATCTCGGCATTCCCGATCACCACGTGCGGATCGGGCACCGCGTTGCCGAAACACTCGATTCCATGACTCGCCAGGGCGAACGCCCCGACATTGTCATCGGTCATATCGGCTGGGGCAGCATGATGTTCGTCAAGGATGTCCTGCCGCAAGTTCCGGCCCTCGGCTATTGCGAATTCTTCTATCGGGCCGAAGGCGCCGATGTCGGATTTGCGCCGGATGACAATCCGGATGCCGAAACCCGCAAAAGATTAAGGCTGCGCAACATTGCGCAGCTGATTTCCCTTGAGGCAATGAATGGCGGCATCAGCCCGACGTTCTGGCAGAAGAGCCTGTATCCCGCCGCCGCGCAGAAACGCATTGCCGTCTGCCACGAAGGCGTCGATACACGGATTTTCCGTCCCGATGCGCACGCAGCGCTGAAACTGCCCGATGGCCGCATTCTCAGGGCAGGCGATCCGCCTGTCATCACCTTTGTTGCCCGCGACCTCGAGCCCTATCGCGGCTTCCCACAGGCGCTGGAAGCGGCGGCAAAGGTCATCCGGAAAAATGCCGACGCCCTGTTCGTCTTTGTCGGCGGCGACGGGGTGAGTTATGGCACGCCGCCGCCCGGAGGCGGCTCGTGGAAAGACGCACTGCTTTCCAAGTATGATTTGCCGCCCGACAGGATTTTGTTTCCGGGCGCGATTTCGCACGATCTCCTGCGCCAGCTCTATCAGATCTCGACGGCGCATATCTACCTGACCTATCCCTTCGTTCTGTCCTGGTCCGTCATCGAGGCCATGGCATGCGGCGCGCTGGTGATCGGTTCGGACACCAGGCCCGTTCAGGAAATCATCCGGTCCGGCCAGAATGGCTTGCTCGTTCCCTTCTATGATACGGACGCGCTCGCCGACACCATTTTGCGCGTGCTTGCCGGGCCGAACGATTTCATGCCGCTGCGTGCGGCAGCACGCCGCACAATCGAGCACCGTTTCCGGCTGACCGATTGTCTTGTGCGGCAAAAATCTCTGATCGACGCGGTCTTGCGAGCTGCCTGAACGGCGCTGTCTTCACCCTCCCATACCGCCCACACTGTGAACGCACACCCGCAGAACCTGCAGGAAACGCTGGGGTTTTGCCACGCGATTGAAAGTATAACTAAAATATTTCGATTTTTGAAACAATTACAACTTATATCTGTATTACATTTTACTATAGACCGCGAAGATATTCTGTTGACATTACTCGGTTGATATTTTCTCTTAACGGGAGACGCAGTTCGCATCTGCACAATCGACCAACTACACTGCCAAAGATACGGGATGTCTATTTTGAACACATCACTGCCCGCAGCCGTTCATCGACAACCTCGCCGAAGCCGCTACGCCATCGCTTCCAGCCATGATCAGGCGCTGCTCGAAGCTTCGCCCCTGGCCGATTTCATTGTTTTCGTGGAACCGGACGCGGATCATCTCCGGCTGCTGAATGCCTTTCCGCTGATCGGCGTGGCCGTTTCGGATACCGGCGCGGCGGAGCTGCAGAACGCCTTGAAGCGCATCTACCGGTTCAGGACCGTTCCCGAAGTGCCGATTGTCCGGCTGGATGCATCGACGGTTGCTACACAGGCCGCGCTTGTCGCGCAGGTGCTTGAATGCGGGCTGGATCGCCTCACCAGCCACGTGACCAAGGTACACGGCGAGCTTGTCATGCTGCGGCGCGAACGGGAGACGCTCTTCGAGAACTACCGCGCCATCGAAAATGCCTTCCACGCCAGGAACTGGGATTCCGTCACCGAGATTTTCGGCCACACGCCATGCATCGACCCGAAGGATGAAGGCTTTGCCAACCTTCTGCGGGAATCGGAAATCGAACAGCTCTTCCCGGTATCGAGCTATGCGGTCTCCGGCTTTGCCCTGCATTTTCGCGGCCTGCCCACGGGTCGGTCCGGACAGCTGATTGTCACGCTTGACTACGTTGAGAATGGCGAAGGCATCGCGGAATGGCTGGTTCCCTATGCCAGCGTGGCTGCGGACTGGAATTTCTTCTCCCTGCCCAAGGCCTGCGACGGCGGCCATCGCACGCTGCGGCTGCGGGTCTCCGCAACTGGCGGCGTGCCGCCGGAGCTTTCCCTCGGCAACGCCATCACCAACGAACGCTATGCGGCCAGGGCACGCATACCGCATGCCGATCTTGACATGCGCCCATTGGCTTTCCGCGTCTTTACCGGCCTGCCGGGGGTGCGCCCGACCTCCCTCAGCAACGTTTTCGTGCCGACATCGCTGATCGCCGGGCGGCGCGTCGAAGATTACCGGCTTCCGGTGGAAATGCTGCGCAGCGTCGCCAATGTTTCCGTCAATACCGTCGAGCCCGATTTCCCCACGGTGCGCTTTCTGGAACACGAAGACGCCATTGTCTGCCATCCCCTGAACGAAGGCATAACGGCCGGTGCGATCCGCCGCGTCATATCGCCGGGGACGGTTCGCATCTCGGCACGCGCGATCATCGATCATCCCGAGGGCCAGCCCGGCGCGGTCGGCTTCCTGCTGACAAACCTGTCGGCGGATATCAAGGGCGAGATCGGTGCATTGGGCCGCGCCACGGAAAAGCGGCCGACAGCGCTGTTCAGCGGCTGGACCGACATCACCGCGGCACAGCCCGTGGATATCAATTTCATGCTGGACGCGGCGACCACCCGCGCCATGGATCTTGTCATTCTTAGCAAGGCGACCACCGGTTCGGTCGATTTCTCCTGGCTCAAGGTGTTCAACTTCAGGCTTGTCAAGCATATCGAGGCGCGCCCGGCCCAGGAGATGGCCAATGCCCGATAAATCGCAGGACCTGATCGCCATCGCCATGCCGCTTTACGGTCATGCGGCCCTCGTTCCCGAAGCGCTTGAATCGGCACTGGCATCGATAACGAAATTCCGCGTCGCCATCGTTGTCTCCGTCGACGGCGACCCGCGCCATGAAGTGTTCGATCAGTTGGCGCTCTATGCGGCAGCCCATCCGTCCATACACGTGATCTTCGGCACGAATGCCGGGCCGGGCGGCGCGCGCAATCGGGCGATTGAATATATTCTGGAAGAATTACCCGAAGCAAAGGCAGTATATTTTCTGGATGCCGACAATCGCGTTCAGCCCTATACTGTGGATACACTTTACCGCCGCCTTTCCTCCGGCAAGGCAGGGTGGATTTACACGAATATCGATACATTCTCGGTGAACTGGCGCGCCCATTACGGCGACAGCTATTCGCGGCTGATCCACTGCATCACGGACAATATCTGCGACACGGGATCGATGATTTCGATCGACGTCTTCAACAGCGGCGTGCGCTTCGATGAAGACCGCCAGAATGGTTTCGAGGACTGGGAATTCTGGTTGTCGGCGATTGAGGCCGGCTTTACCGGGCAGCCGTGCCATGACACTGGCTTCGAATACCGTCTGCGTGCGGAAAGCCGCTTCAAGGAAGCCAACCGCGACCGGTCGTCATCGATCAACTTCCTGCGCAAACGGCACAAGGCCCTGTTCCGCCGACCGACCCTGGTCGGTTTCGAACACGAGGAATGTCCCCGCTACGCGCTGATCCGGACAGGCGAGGGGACGCTCAGCACCTTCACCGATCCCACCCGCACACCCGGTGAGATCGGCTTTGACGACGCGATCCGCGCCTATTGGGGCAGCGTCGGCGAACCCGACAATTTCCATTTCCCGCCCTTTGTCGCCGCATGCAGCAACGAAACCTTGAAGCTGTTGAACCGGTCGCGGCTGTTTCCCAACATCCTCTGCCATCTCGAGCGTCTGGCGGAAAAATCCAATATCGTCTTCGTCGAGTTCGGCAATGTGGATTCGGAGCGGCGCATCGAATCCGAGATCATGCCGTCCGGCACGCATCAGGGCCCGGCCGACCTGATCTTCGTTTCGACCAAGCTTATCCAGAACGTCATCGACAACGATGCACTCGACTGGTTTTCGTCCATCGGCAGCCAGCAGCTGTGGCCGACATCATCGCGCCTGAAAATCCGCTTTCCGTTCCCCAAGGCACGGCAGCGCCGCTCGCTGGCACGGCCGGAACAGGCATTGCTCAACCTTGTAACAGCCATTGCAACCAGCCCGCTCAAGCAGACGGCATCCACACGCTGGACGTGGCGTCCGCGCCGCCTGCCGGCCCTGTCGGACATGTATCAGGTCTTAAGGAAGGAACTCGGCGGATCGCCGGTCCTGCCGCTCGCCCACAATACCGCCGGAAAAAAGACGGCGGCGGTGCTGGTTCCCAATGCCTCGTTCGGCGGTGCCGAGAAGGTCGCCTATGCCGCCGGCCGCGAATTGAAACAGGAGGGGTTTGAAACCCACCTGTTCGTGCTCGGTTCAAGCCGCATGGACGTGCTCGACGAGTTCGACCAGGCCTTCGACTACATCCATTTCTGGAAGGACGGCATACCGGCCTGGGGTGACACCAATCGTTTCCTCGGGCAGGATTTCATCACCGAAGATCATCCGCTCGACTGGGAAGCGCTGCGCGGACAGCTCTCCGGCTTCGACCTGATCGTCAACAACCACGTGATGGCCGCCCATCCGCTGATGGGCAAACTCCGCGCGGAAGGCACGCGCACCGCCTGCTATCTCCATGTGGTGGATGAGACGGTCTTCCGCCGCCGCGCCGGGCAGCCCTATGCCGCCATTGCATTCGAGCATGCCTATGACGCGTTTCTCACCTGTTCCGAGCAGCTGAAAACCTACCTGCACAGCTTTGGCGTGCCGTTCGAGAAAATCTTCGCCGTCCCGAACGCCGCCAGCTTTTCCATCGATGCAAAGCTGCGCGCCCAGGTCACCGGTGCCCGCAAGACGCCGCAGCCGGCTGAACCGCTGCGCATCCTCTACATGGGTCGGCTGGACCGCCAGAAGGGCATTGACCGCTTGCACGATGCCATCATCAAACTGCGCGAGCGCGGCATCGCCTTCGAAGCCCAGGCCATTGGCGGCGAGATTCTCTCCGACGATCCGAGTTCGTCATGGATGGCGCGCCTCAAGGACGCCGGTGTCCGCGTTTCACCGCCGGTTTTCAGCGGCAAGGATATCGCCGCCCAACTCGCCTGGGCCGACGTGCTGCTGATGCCGTCGCGCTGGGAAGGCGCGCCCCTGATGATTGCCGAAGCGCAGCAGCTTGGTTGCGTCCCGGTGGCGACTGCCGTCGGTGCGGTCGATGAGCTGATCATCCACGGCCAGGACGGCATCCTGATCAAGAATGGCAATGATGCGCAGATCGTATCGGACATCGCCCGACTGCTGACCATTCTCGCCCAGGACCGCACGGCGCTGGCCCGCACGGCGGAAGGCGCGCTTGCCACGGCTGCCGAGCGTTCCTGGACCTCATCCTTTGCCAGCTTCATTCACTGGAGCAACACCATCGAACCGGCTCTTCCTCTCGAACGGAATGCGGATGGGCCGGAAATCATCCCAGAATTCGATGCCACCGCCGTGCTTTCCGGCCGTGCTGTCGCGTGACGATCACCAGAAAGGTTTTGTGACCCCCATGAGCCCCAGAATTCTCCTTACAGGCATCCCAGGCCACCTGACACGCCTTATCCAGCGCGCTGAAGACGCCCGGGTCTTTTACTCGGAGAAACAACCGCAGCCGGAAAGCAAGGATGCTTACCTGCGCGAACTCAAGAACATCAGCAACACAGGCAATTACCTGATCGGGGAGGGCGCCTTGCGCGCATTGTCCCCGGATGCCACCCATATTCCGTTCTGGCATCTCTACAATGCCGTCAACAATGGCACCGGTCTCGATTCCATCAACAAGCAGTTTGATATCTGCGTGTTCACCTGCGCCAATCTCCTGCGCAAAAGCCTGTCGGCCGATGCGGAGGCGCAGGTCTTGTCCAAGCTCGACATGCCCGTGGTCATGCTGGGCATCGGCATCCAGAACCGCCCCGATCTCGAGGAGTCCTTGCCCGAAGGCACCCAGCGCCTGCTGCAGGTGCTGAAGGAAAAGGAACACTATTTCCTCACTCGCGGCGACGAGACCGCCTCCTATCTCAAGGATCAGGGTTTCTCGTTCGTACGGCCCGTCGGCTGCCCGTCGATGTATTTCATGCCCGCCAATGTGCGCAAGGCCATTCGCCGTCTGCCTGATGTGAAGGTGGGCGAGGGGCGGACCGTGTTCACCGGCTATATGGGTGCCGCGCTGGATACGATCGGCGACATGAACGCGCTGTCGTCCGATGACGGCCGGTCGGCCTACGTCATCCAGGACGAGCCCCTGCATTTCGACATGCAAGTCGAGCCCAACGAGGATGGCCGCGTGTACGATTCAACCTCGGGCGAGATGATCGGTGACCTGACGTTCAAGGGCTCCGGCGAACTGAAGAAGAAGATCAAGGTTCACACATTTTTCGACACCAACCAGTGGCGCGCCTGGACGTCCTCGATGGACTTCTCCTTCGGCCGGCGCTTTCACGGCAACATCATTGCGCTCCAATCCGGCGTGCCAAGCCTGATCGTGGCCGTCGATGACCGCATGCGCGAAATGCTGAACTTTTCCGGATTGCCGAAAGTCGAGGCCAACGACCTCAATTCTGCAAATGACCGCTCGGCTTTCATCTCCGACCATCTGGCGCAGATGAACATCCCGCAGGTCATCGAAAAATACTCTGACCGTGAACGCAGCTTCCGCTCGGTCCTGACCGAGATCGGCATCGGATAACTCCCATATCCGGTGCTCCGGAAGCTCCAACCCAAGATGGACGAACATGCGAATAATGATCACAGGCATCCCATCATATCTGATGCGGACAGTCGACAGCGTTTCCGGGGCAACGGTCAAGCACCGTCCCTATTTCGAGAACATCCGGACGAAGAAGGATGTCATCGACCAGGTCAAGCGGATTGCCAATACCGGCAATTATCTCATCGGTGAAGGCGCGGCCAACAGCGTGCGCGGCCACGACGTCACCTATATTCCGTTCTGGCATCTGGCCAACAGCATCCATTCGCCCGAGACCTATGCGCGGCTGAACGAGAGCTTTGATCTGTGCCTGTTTGCATCGGCCAACCTGCTTCGGCCCGGCTATGCAGCGGCGACGGAATCCCATGTGTTCGAGCGTCTCAACATGCCGATCGTCGTCATGGGCATCGGCATCCAGAAGAAGGAAAACCTGAAAGCCGAACTGCCGGAAGGCACGCAGCGCTTTCTCAACGTCTTGAAGAAGAAGGAAACGTTCTTCCTCACCCGCGGGCACTTCACTGCGGAATTCCTGAAGGCCGAGGGCATGAAATATGTGCGCCCGACCGGTTGCCCCTCCCTCTATTACGATCCGGCCCAGATGAAGCGCTCGCTCAGCCGCCTCGCCGATCCGGGCCTGGCGGAATCGCAGAAGATCGCCTTTGGCGGTTATCTCGGCAGCGTTCCCGACACCATCGTCGATGCCCATGCGCTCCTGCACAAGGACAGCACGGCAAGCTATGTCATCCAGGACGAGGTCATCGTCTACAACATGAACATGGTGGGCGACGAGGGCACCGAAGCCTATGATCCGGCGGCCAGCCGCATCACTGCGCCGACCGAGTACAAGCATGCGGAGAAATGGCAGCGCAAGCGCGATTATCTCGTATTCTTCGACACGCATAAGTGGCGCAGCTGGGTTTCCGGCCAGGATTTCTGCTTTGGCCGCCGGTTCCATGGTTCGATCATCGGCATGCAGTCGGGCATTCCGGCGCTGATGATCGCCGTCGACGACCGGATGCGCGAAATGCTCGACTTTGTCGGCTTCCCCCATATCGAGGCATCGGTCTGGAACCGCGAGCCGCAAAAGAAGGCCTTCCTGCAGGACTTCCTGTCGAAGATCGACGTTCCCGCCGCCATCCACCGCTATTCCGCCTGCGAAGCCAATTTCAACGCCGCGTTGAAAGATATTGGAATCCGGTGATCGGTGCTTGTCCCGGCGTCCACCTTATGAGGAGGCATGAAACCATGGGTTGGAAAGTGCACATGCGTAAGTTGGCCGCCGGCGCTGCCGGTATCGTGGCAGCGATTGTTATCGGCGTTCAGCCGGTAACACCGGCACATGCGGCGGGCGATACCCGCTTTGGTGTCAACCGGGTCAATCTGGCCTGGCTTTCGCCCGTCGAACGGGAGAAACTTCTTGATCTCATGGTCAAGAACGGCGTCGTGGCCGTGCGCCTGTCACTGACAAAACCGATCGACCAGAGCATTGACGCCGTCCGCGTTGCCCACGCCAAGGGCCTCGCCATCCTCCTGGAAATATCGCTCAACAATCCGGCCTTCTATCCCGAGGGCACGCAACCCCGTTCCGGCCTTGGCCGGATATGGGACATGTACCGGCTTTCCGATATTTCGCCGGATCAGTTCCGTTCCGTCGTCGGCGATGCCCTGCGCAAGATCGATGCGCTCAAGATTCCGCTTGTTGCCGTGGAGGCCGGAAACGAGATCAACTGGGGCGCCTATAATGGCGATCTCGAAGTGAAGGCAAAGGCCAAAAGCCGCACCGCCCGCTCGCTGGCGGATCTCGATAACCTGCCGGCCGTCGAACAGGGCGCAGCCCGGTACGTCCAGCTTGCCGCTGTGGTCCGCAGGGAACTCCAGTCAACGAAATTCAGCGCCCATGCCAAGGTCATTTCAGCGGGGCTGTCCGATATCCCGGTCGCCGACGCCGACCGGCGCGGCATCGACAGCATCGATCCCGCCAGTTTTACCAATCTCATGCGCAAGCATGGGCTGGACAAGGTCGTGGACGGCTACGGGATCCACATCTACCCCGGCAGCAACGGCACGGCAGCAGCCCGCGCGGCGCATGTCAGCCAGGCGCTGTCCATCTGCCGCTCGGAGCCGGACGGCAAACCGTGCTGGATCACCGAATGGGGCTTTTCCAACACGGCAACCACATGCCCGGCCAATGACGGCTCACGGGAACAGCTGGTCGAGGCGGCACGCAGCCGCTTTGCCGAACTGATGGGAACAGGCCGCGTGGCGGCCGCCTACTACTTCGATTGGGATGCAAAGGGATATGGGGTCTGGCGCTGCGGGGGACTTTCTCCCGCGGGCCGGGCAGCAGTGGTGACACCATGAAACTGAAAACCGTCGTCATCGGTGGTTCCAATACCGTCATGCTGCCCGGCTACCTGCCGTCGCTTCTGGCGACCATGGCCCGGCGCGGCATCGACCTCGACATTACAGCCGACCTGGCCGTGGGCGGGACGACCAGCGCCTTCGGCCTCTACCAGCTCAAGACCTATGACAAGCTTGCCGATTGCGATCTGCTGCTGATCGAGTACGCACTCAATGATGCCTTTGTCTATGGCGACGAGCGGCGGCCTTTCCGCCACTGGGCGCGATTCTATGAGGGGATCATCCGCTATGCCCTCGAGCAGAACCCCAACCTGCGCATCGCCACCCTTGTCTTCGGCGCCCGCAACGGCTCCTTCCTCAGCGCCGTGCCATCCATCGATGCCGGGATCAACTACATCTCGCAGTGGTACGGCACCATCTGCGTCGACGTTTCGCGCCAGCTGATGCAGCGGCTGGGCCGCGATGTCGTCGGCCATCCCAGTTTCTATTCCGACCAGGGGCACTATGCGCGGCCGGTCGCAACGACCGTTGTCGCCAACCTCATTGCCGATGAACTGGAACCGGCATTGCTGCGCCCGCACAAGGCGGCTGCCCTGCAGCCGCCCATTGATCCCGACCATTTTGCCGGCGCGCGCGCGCTCGATGGCGTGCAGCTCGGCAAGCGGCTTGGACGATTGCCGGTCGAATACAGCAACCGGCGATTTTCCGTCTCGGCCCTTGATCTTGGCCGCGACCGTTTGAAATTCGAAGTGGACAAGGGGCAGCTCCTGGCCATGGCCTATGTCTGCGAGCCGCGCATTCCGCCGCTCGATGTGCGCATGGGCGAGGAGACGCACCGCGCCGCCCTGCTCAAGGGCGGTGTGCGCGATGGCACCTACAAGTTCCTGGTGTCGATGCTGAGCTTCGAATTCCTGTATGGCGTCACACTGCTGCAGACCCAGCCATCCCTCGCGCTCACCCTCGGGGGTGGCGGCGAAGGCGGTGAACACAAGCTGCACGTGCCGAAGGACAGCATCAGGCATGAAACATTCCCGGCCGAACCGGCGTTGCCGATCAGCGGCATTCTTTTCACCGGCAACCTGAGGGTCTGCGCCATCGAGAAGGCCGGAAGCGCGGCCAATGGCTCTGCCACCACCGTACAACCGGCGGCCAAAGTGGAAGCACCAGCGCCAGGCGCCTGAGTTCCCGCCACTGCCATCTTTGTCAAACGGCGCGGACGTGATACCCGTTCAGACGGACAAGTGAGCAGGAATCATGACGGAAGCCGACATAGTTGCGATTGAAGAATGGCTCGACGCGCAAGGATTGGCCGGCGCCAGCGAAACCGAACTGCTGAACGGTTTCTGCGTGCGGTGCTGCGGCCTTGGCATCACGCTCGAACGCGCCTTGACCTTTGTCGATACGCTGCATCCCATCTACGAGGGCAGGGCGTTCCACTGGCGCCAGCGCGAGGAGGTGGAAAAGCCGGTGATCGAGTATGGCTCGAGCACCCAGGGCCCCGGCGCCGAAAGCTGGCAGCGGACCACATTCTACCACCTGCTGCAGTCCGGCGAGGATTCGCTCCGCCGCCGCATCGGCGAAATGGACGAACCGGGCTTTCTGCATCTGGAAAACCTCAAGGCCGAAGGGCTCACCGATTATCTCGCGCTGGTTCACCGCTTTTCGACGCAGGGCAGCATTGGCGAAATGGACTGTTTCTATTCGCAATGGTCCACGGCGCACGCCGACGGCTTCGAGGACCGCGACATTGCAACCCTGAAACGTCTGGTGCGGGGGCTGGCGCTTGCGATCAAATGCTCCTCGCTGGCGCGGATCGTGCGGACGGTGGCCGAGGTCTATCTCGGGCACGATGCGGGCGAACGCGTGCTGGCCGGGCGCATCAATCGCGGCGCGGCCGACCGGATCGAAGCGGTTCTATGGTATTCGGACCTGCGCGACTATACGCGCATTTCCGACGCGGCAGGACCGGATGCCATAATCCCGATGCTGAACGACTATGCCGATGCGGTCATCTCGTCGATCCAGGAAGCGGGCGGCGATGTGCTGAAGCTCATCGGTGACGGCACTCTGGCCATCTTCACCGAAGGCGGGTCGCAGACGGCCTGCGCCGCGGCGCTGAAAGCCCAAGCCCTTCTGCGCAAGCGGCTCATCGTGCTCAATGAGCGGCGCGCCGCCGAGAAACAGCCGATCACCAATGTCTATCTCGGCATGCATGTGGGCGAGGTGTTCTTTGGCAATATCGGCAGCGACACGCGGCTGGATTTTACCGTCGTTGGACCGGCCGTCAATGAAGTCAGCCGCATCGCATCCATGTGCCGGTCCGTCGATCAGGATGTCCTGATCTCGGACCGCTTCGCCGCATTCCTGCCGGAAGAACTTCGCTCCAAACTGGTTTGCGTCGGACGTTTCGCCTTGCGCGGTGTCGGGCGGGCGCAGGAACTGTTCACCCTCGACCCCGCCGAAAAACGTTGAAACCCGCAATGCCGGGCATTGCGGGTTTCCTCTGCTTTCACAAGCGCGTCAAAAGGCGCTGATTATCCGTTTAAATATCGCTTTGCCAGTTCCGCCATATCACGATCCTTCTTGGTCTTGATCGGATGCAGCACGCGCGAAAGAAGTTTCAGCGTTGAAAAGCCCGGTTTGAGATACGGTGAAAGGGTGGGGAGTTGGATGTTCATTGCAAATATCCCTTTCTTTTTAGGGTCAGAACCCATTAATCTGGTCGAAATGGTATGAGGCCATTTGTTCGGCTACAAGGAGCGAAGGCGATGGCAATGTGGTTCATTGTCGAGTCTTTGCGACGATGGAGCCGGGCAAATGGACCATATCCTTTGGACGCCGAAACGGCTGCAAGCTGCAGTGTCGACCCGCTCGGTCGGGGGAAAGGCCCCGCCCTTCGCATCTCTCCTCGCATCTTTTTGCCGTTTCAGACGCCATTTCGATCATGTTAATGGGTTCTGACCCTAAGTTATTTGAATAACGGGGGTTTATTCCCAGTCTGAATATCGCATGGCGGAAGGTCGAGGCGGTATACCGATCCACCGAGGTGATTGCCTATTTCTCCGGGAAGATCGTGTTGATCTCTGGGCAGAAAAGCGGCTCAAAAATTACCATCCGTGGAAATCGACAGGGATCGCCATTTGTTGATTTCCGCGTGAACCGAATCCAGCTTCGTCGCGATGCCTTTGACCGCATCGGAACCGGCGGCATAACGCAGGGGTGGCTCCTGCGAGGCGGCCAGTTCAATCAATGCAGACCCGAGCTTTGCCGGATCGCCCGCCTGCTTGTAGCTGTACCCGTCATAGGTCGTGCGTGTTTCACGCGAGGCTTCGGCATAGTCCTCAATGCTTTTATTGCCATAGCGAACCGAACTTTCGTCGAGAAAATCCGTGCGGAAGAACCCAGGCTCGACGATGGTCACATGGATGCCGAAGCGGGCCACTTCCATGGCCAGCGATTCCGAGAAGCCTTCAACCGCAAACTTCGTCGAACAATAGACGGAAGCACCGGCAAACCCGACCATGCCGCCTATGGAGGACAGATTGAAGATGCGGCCCGATCTCTGCCAGCGCATCACAGGCAGAACCGCACGGGTCACGTGCAACAGGCCGAATACATTGGTGGCGAACTGCCGTTCGATGTCGTCGGCACCATTTTCTTCGAACTGACCCAGCTGGCCGTAGCCGGCATTGTTGACGAGAACGTCGATGCCGCCGAAATGGGTGACGGCAGCATCCACCGCCTGATCCGCATGCTCGGGCTGCGTTACATCCAGCTCGACGATCAGCAATTGCCCCTCGACGCCCGCGAACGCCTGTTGCACCTGCTTGCGATTGCGGCCGGTCGCGACCACATTGTCACCGGCTGCCAGCGCAGCCTTGGCAACTTCCGCGCCGATACCCCGGCCAGCGCCGGTGATAAACCATGTCTTGCTCATCCTGCATTTCCTTGTCGTGCTAAAACAGGGCCCCTTGGGACCACGACGTGAAAATAGGACGGAAGGCGGAAAGCACGTAGACCGGAACTCCGGATGGATTGCCTGATCCTCCGGATTTCGCGATGCCGTTGTGGCAGCAAGGTTGAAATGTCGCTTGTTGTGCAAAGTTAAAATGTCATCCTGACAGATGCCGAGGTGTGTCGCCGGGCAGGGCGGAGACCTCGATATCGCAGCTCTGCCCGGCGACAGTGAATAGATCTGTGGCAGCCTGCTCCCGTAATCTGCGCTCCCTTCGTTCCTCGACCCAGCTGTTGCGCCGCGACGGTTTGCGTGCGCGTTTTTGATAGGCGATGACCTCGCTGTTGGTCTTCACCTTCGGTGCAGGGAGCGGGTCCTGATGGGCCTTGATCAACGACAATACCTCGCCAAGCCGCTTGTTCTCGGTCACCGCCGCATGGGTGACAC
>NZ_CABSQF010000055.1:0-27184 GCF_902479695.1 uncultured Phyllobacterium sp.
ACAATGTACCCGTGAGAAGCACGGCGGAGGCGATGCCGAAACCTGCGGTAACGGCCATTTCAACGCGGTTGAGCCTGTCATCCGCATTCACCAGACGATCATCGGCGGATTGGATCGCAGCGCATTGCGCCGCCACCCGGTCGGCCATGATAAGGTCCGTCTGCCCCGCGACAAGATCGATCACACGCGAGCGAAGCGCTTCCATCGCATGGGCCCGGCGGCGCGCCGCATCCAGTGAAAAGCGCCCTGCCAGAAAGGGTATCGCCAGCCCTGTTGCCAAAAGCCAGGCGGCCACACCCAGGCCAAACAGCGGATGCATCAGCCCGAAGACCACGCTCACAGCCACCGCGGAACACAGCGCGACGGCGCCCGGCACCGCTATCCGCAGATAGAGCGAATCCAGGGCGTCAATATCAGCCGTCAGTCGGAACAGCAGCTTTGACGGCCGGCGGAGCAGCAGATGGGCAGCCTCGGGTCTGGCCCATCCGCGAAACAAGGTCTCGCGCAGACCAGCGAGAACACCGAGCGTGGCGTCATGGGTGGTCAACCGCTCGCCGTAGCGCGCGGCAGTACGGGCAAGGGCCAGAAAACGGATACCTGCCGACGGGGCGAAGACATCGAACGTGAAAGCCGTTGCCGACGACAATCCGGCAATGGCCGTGGCGGTAATGAACCAGCCCGACAAGCCAAGCAGGGCAATGCCGGCAAGCACCGTCGCGGCCGCCAAAAGCGCACCGGCCAGCAGCATGAACCGCCGTTCTGCCAGGAAAAGCCGCAGCACAGGCCGGAAATCGCGCCGGAATGACATCACGCATCGCTCCTTGTGAAAGCGGTCCGAAGATCGATGATGCGATCTGCCCGTGCGGCGAGAGCCGGATCGTGCGTTGCGATGACCAATGTCTTGTCTCGCGCCAGCGCAAACAATCTGTCGGCAATATCATTTGCCGTCTCATCATCGAGGTGTGCGGTTGGCTCATCCGCAAGAATCAGGTGCGCATGCGAATTTGCGGCAGCGCGCGCCAGGGCGAGACGCAGCGCTTCACCGCCGGAAAGGCCCGAACCGCCTTCGCCGATGGACGATTTTCCACGGGCATTGGCGACCGTGTCCAGGGCGGCATTGTACAGCGCCGCCGCCACCGCATCCGCATCGACCTCCGGCCGGCCCAGCGAGACATTCGCGCCGACAGTCCCGGCAAAGATATGCGGTTTCTGGCCGACCCAGGCGATGCACCGCCGCTGTGTCGCAGCATTTGTTGCCATGGATTTGCCGGCAACCATTATGTCACCGCCGTCCAGCGACGCCAGGCCTGCAATCAGGGCCAGCAAGGTCGATTTTCCCGATCCGCTCGGTCCAAGCAGGGCCACGCTTTCACCCGGAGCGATATCGAGGCTGAACCGTTCGAAAACCGGCCACCCGTCTCCGGCATAACGGAACGTGGCATCACGCATATGAACGGAGGGCGTTCCGCTCCGCGCGGGGGATGCAGTCCGGTCATCATGGGGCTTGTCGCCGTCACGCGGCAGGTCCACGCCCTTGACGGCAAGTTTCCGCAGCGCCTCCAGCGAAGCTTCCCCTGCAGCACGGTCATGCCAGACTGCTGAAAGCTCGCGCAACGGCTCAAAGAAAGCGGGAGCGAGCAGCAGGACGAACAGTCCTTCGCTTAATGAGAGTCTGCCGCTCCAGGTTCCGAAGTTGAGTTGCCCGAGGAGATGAAACCCGACATAGACCGCCACCATGGCAACGCCAAGCGCGGCAAAAAGCTCGAGGACAGCCGAGGACAGAAAGGCGATGCGCAGGACTGCCATCGTGCGCGACCGCAACGACTCCGCATCGGCCCTGATGCGCTTTGCCGTCACATCCACCGCGTCGAGCGCGCGAATTGTCGCCAGTCCGCGCAACCGGTCGAGCAGAAACGCGTTCATTCCGCCAACTTCGACCAATTGCGCCTCGCTCGCCGCCTTGGCGCGCCAGCCGATCAGCGCCATGAACACGGGAATGAGCGGTGCGGCAACGAGCAGAACGATGGCAACAGCCCAGGACAGGCAAAGAACGCAGACAAGGATGGCAAGCGGGACCAGCGTTGCCTTGAACCGGGCGGGACGAAACCGCGCGAGATAAGGCACCACGGCTTCGGCCTGCTCGGCCAGGATGCTTGCAGCCTCCCCGGAGGCAATCCGGCCAGGATCAAGCGGCGAGCGATGGGCGAGGGCGAGAATGGCGTCCCGGCGCAGTCCGGCAAGCGTGGAGCGCGCACCATGGAAAGCGAGCCGGTTACCCGCGGCGTCGATGAATGCACGCACGACGCCGATTGCAAGAACGCCGACGGCAAGCCAGACGACACCCGACAAACCGTTGCCCGCAGCGATCCGGCCGACAGCGATACTGAGCAGGGCCGCCTGCGGCAGCCACAGGAGCGCGGCAACAGCCTGCACAAGGGCTGCGGACCGTCCTCCGGGCAAACGGCCTGATGTTTCCGTCCCTATATTATCCGGCTCAGTGGTTTTTGCGCGCGCTTGGCCGTTTGCGGCCGGATCTCCTGCCCGCAAAGCTACCGGGGAACTGAGTGCATCGACTGACATGACATTTATGCCTTGTCCGGACTGCGTTTGGTGCGGCCGAGCGAGACGATCTTGTCTTTCGCCTCGAGCAATCGCGTTACCTTGGCGCCAAGCGTCAACAGAGTTGCAAGGCGGTCAGTTTCGAGCTTCTTCACGTCATCGTACCAAGTTGTGAGGCGCTCGATAAGCCCATGCATTTCCGCCATGCGTTCCTGTGCATGCCGCTCGGCATCGCTTGCCGGCTGCTGCATGAGAATTTCGCGCAAGACGGAGAGTGTCGGATCGACCTCGCGCTTCTTTCGTTCCTCCGCAAGCGTGCGCAAAATCTGCCAGACATCGTCCGGGGTTGTGAAGAAGTCCCGCCGGTCATCCGGCAGGTGTTTCAGCAGGACAAGATTCCAGGCCTGCAGCTCGCGCAGGCTCATCGAAACATTGGATCTGGAAATGCCCAGCGATTCGACAATCTGATCGGCATTCAACGGCTCGGGCGTGACATAGAGCAGGGCATAGATCTGCCCCACGGTACGATTGATGCCCCACCGGCTGCCCATTTCGCCGAAATGCAACACGAAGGACTGAACGAGAGGAGGAAGGTTCATCAGAGATTCCCGACACAACAGTTATTTCAGTAATTACTGAAATTACGATATTCGATAAATCAATGAGATGCAAGTGACCTCGGAACTCAACCTAGCATTGCAACGATGACGGAAAGAATACGCTGTCTGTTCAGGGACTTGGCCAACAAAAAACCCGGCCGTTGCCAGCCGGGCTTTTCCAATTTCCATCCGAACGCCGTGACGCGGTCAGTTCAGTCCGAGCTTGCCGCGCAGGGTCGAAAGATCTTCAGCCAGCGTGTTCACGGCGGCTGCAAGCACCGCGCGATCGTCGTCGGTCAGCTTGTCATAGAGTTCGTAGCCTTCCGCCGTCTTGTACTTCGACAGGGTTTTGCCGACCGTATCGAAATTACCCGCAACCTTGGTGACGAACGCACCGTCACCCTTCTCGATCAGCGGACGTGCCAGCTCGAAAATCTTGCGCGAACCATCGAAGTTTGCCTTGAAATCCCACAGGTCCGTATGGCTGTAACGGTCTTCTTCGCCGGAAATCTTGGTCGCCGCCACTTCTTCCATCAAGGTAGCCGCGCCGCCGAAGACTTTCTCGGGCGGGAAGGTCAGATCGGTGATGCGCTTGTGCAGTTCGACCACATCGGCCTGGAGCTTGTCGGCAAATTCCGCCAGGCCTTCCGTGCTGTTCTGGCTGAACAGGCCATATTCAAGACGATGGAAACCGGTGAATGCGGGGTCTTTTTCCTTCAGTTCGTGATTATCGGCGCGCGAATCGATTGAACCATCAAGATCGCTGAAAAGTTCGGCCACCGGCTCCACGATTTCGTAGTTCATGCGGGTCGGCGCATAAAGCTTCTTGGCCTTTTCAAGATCGCCGACCTTGATCGCATCGGTAAAGGCCTTGGTCTCGCTGACCAGCTTTTCCAGGTTTTCACCGATGAAAATCTTGTACTCGGCAATGGGCCCGACAAGATCGAGAGGCGAGACCTCCGCATTGGCGACGCGCGGGGCCGCAGCCGCGGCTATCGCGACGATACTTGCTGCAAGATAGGCTCTGAATTTCATGGGTAGCTCCTTCAGGATTTGGTGTTTGTTGGCGGATGGCCGGCTGCTTCCAAGAGGGTTCGGCCAAGAAAATCGTCGGCGCCGGCAACGCCCGGCAGGGTAAAGAAGAAACCGCCGCCAATGGGCTTGATGTATTCTTCCAGCGGCTCGCCATTCAGCTTGTTCTGAACGGCAATGAATCCCTTCTCCAGATCCGCCTGGTAGCAAATGAACAGCAGCCCCTGCTCGAGCTGACCGGATTTGCTCACGCCGTTGGAATAATTGAACGGGCGGCGCAGGATGAGATGCGCGTCGGCGGCCTTGCTGCGATCATTCGCCAGCCGGATATGCGCATCGAGCGGCGTGACAGCACCGTCCGGGTCTTTCGCATAATCGGGCACTTCCGTTTCGGTGCGGCCGCCAAAAGGAGCACCGCTGGGCTTGAGCCGCCCGATAATGCGCTCCTGCTCGCCAAGCGGCGTGCGATCCCACCGCTCGACGAAATTACGGATGATCCGGACCGCCTGATAGCTGCCATTGCGCGCCCAGGCCGGTTCGTCGCCACTGTTCTGAACCCAGACAATCCGCTGCATCAGGCCGGCATCGCCGGCATCGGGATTGGCCGATCCGTCACGAAAGCCGAGAAAGTTGCGCGCACTCTGGTGCGTCCCGTCGGGGCTGCGCGGCAGAACGGGAACCGACCCCTCCTGCTTCCAGCGCAGGACCATCAGATCCGGCAGATTTTTCAGGATATCGCGCAGAGCGTGAATATTGGTGTCGGGTGTGTTCGACGATATCTGCAACGACAGGTCGCCATGACACAGCGATTGGTCCAGCGCGTCATTCTTGAACGCCTTCATGCGCGACAGGCGGGCAGGCTTGTGGGGTGAAAGCCACTCCCGCTGCTCGAAGAACGATGCGCCAAGCGAAACGGTGATTGTCAGATTGTCGGGCAGGACCACCGGGCCAAGGATGCCGCTGTCTGCAGGCGGCAGCTTGTCGTCGAGGGCAGGGGGCGTGCCGCCCTTCATCAGGAACGCAATCCGCTCGGTGAGGCTTCTGAACAGCCGCTCCACCTCTTCCGGCTTGCTCGCCAGCACACGGAACGAGGCCACCATGCCGGCGGCCGGACGCGGTGTCACGATGCCGGACTGATATTGCCCATGGAAGGGCTGCTGTTCCAGCATCTTGTCGCTCACGGGAGCGTCGGTCACCTGTTCGCCGTGGCTGTTGGCAGCCTGCGACGTCGTGATGCCGGCCGCGAGCACACTGCCAGCTGCGCCTGCTCCAAGAAGGAGGCCGCGGCGGCTGGTCATGAAGGGCTTATTGTCTCTGTCCTTTGTCATGATTGTTTCCCCGGCCTATTCAAGCCCGACAGCGGCATTCAGTTTGCCGATGGAATCGGCAAGTGCCTGCATCTGTGCGGCCAGTGCCGTCCTTTTGTCCGCGCTCACGCTGTCATAGGCCGGGAAACCGTCCGCGCCGCGCAGCGATTTCAGCGTGCCGTCCACGGCAGCGAAGCGCGCTTCGATATCCGCGACAACCGCAGGAGAGCCCTGTGCAACCACGGGCTTCATCAGCGCAATCATGCGCGATACACCGGCAAGATTGGCTTCAAAATCGGCAAGGTCGGTTCGCGCGTAGTGATTTTCGCCGGCGGCGATCCTCGTGCCTGCAATGGTACCGATCAGGCGGGCAGCGCTGGCGGCAATCTGATCAGGCGGGATGCGCAGTGACCGTACCCGATCCTTGAGCACCGAAACGTCGGCCAGCAGTTTTGCCGAAACGGGCGCAAGGCCATCGAGGCTTTTGACCGAATAAAGCCCGTACTCGATGCGGTGAAAACCGGTAAAGCCGGTGTCCGCCTCGCGCTTTTCCAGATAGTCGGCGACAGGATCGATCGCATTGTGCAGATCGGCAAAGCGGTCGGCCATGGGCTCGATCTGCATGTAGGGCTGGCGGGCCTTCTGGTAGAGCTCCCGCGCCTTGTCGATATCACCGGCCTTGATGGCCTCGTCAAGCGCCTGCACACCCTTCACAAGCGCACTCGTCTGCGTGGCAAGAAAGACCTGGTATTCGGCCAGCGGACCAACGAACGCCACCAGCGCCGGGCGCGCTGCCGCCGCATCGGCCTCCGCCGAAGGCGTTACGGTCAGGGTCCCGCGCGGATTGTTGAGCAGCCCGCAGGTGATTTGATACGTGCCGGGATTGAGCTTGGCGGTGAATGTCTGGGTAAAGCCCGGAACAATATTCTCCCGTTCTTCCAGCACCATGACGCCGTCGAGTATTTCCCATTCAAGGGCCCGGTCCGACTTGTTGACGATATTGAACGTGGTACGCCCGGCCGGAACGGTCAGGGCATTCGGATCACATTTTCCCTCACTGATCGTCACCGTGATCGCGCCAGCCGAGGCGCCGGTCTTGACCATCGTCGAGGCATAATAAAATGCGCCTCCGCCAGCAACGACAAGCAAGCCGGCACCCATGACGGCAAGCTTCATCAGCGCTTGCGAGGGCGGGCGGGGAGCAGACGGGTTCGTATTCTGGACCATGGGATGCTTTCAGTGGGTTGGCCGGGACGCTGCGGCAGCGGTTTGACGCTGCGCAGGCCGCAGAAAGAAGAACAGGCTGACGGCGAGAAACACGACATAGGCGATGATCTCTCCCAGCGTCGGCATATCCTGATAGCCGAACATGCCTGAAAGCAGCGTACCGAAGGCGCTGCTGACCGGCAGCACGTTGCTCAAATCAAACACCACCGTCTGCAGGCTGTTCCAGACGCCCGCTTCATGCAGGTGCCGCAGCGAACCGGCAAGGATGCCTGCGGCCACCACGAGGATGAACAGGCCTGTCCAGTAGAAGAACCGCTTCAGGTTGAGACGGACACCGCCGGCATAGATGCCGTAGCCGAGACCGATGGAAACCAGGATGCCCAGAAGCGCACCGAGCGGCGCATCGGAGTTCGCGCTCTGCTGAAAAATGGCCAGGAGGAAGAAGACGGATTCAAGTCCCTCGCGGGCCACCGCAAAGAAGACCATGGCAACCAGCGCCGCTCCCTGCCCGGAGGAATGGGCGAGCGCATCGTCGATGGATGTGTGCAGTTCCGATTTGATGGAGCGGGCAGCCTTGCGCATCCAGAAGACCATGGATGACAGCACGATCACCGCGATGAAGCCGACAAGGGCTTCGAAAAATTCCTGGGCTTTCTGGGGAAACTGCGCACTGACCATCTGCAGGCCCGCGCCCACGAACAGGGACAGGGCAACGGCAAGCAGAATGCCCACCCACACGGCAGGCATCCAGGCACCGCGACCGGTCTGCTTCAAATAACTCGCAACAATGCCGACAATCAGCGCGGCCTCAATGCCCTCGCGCAGCATAATCAAAAATGGAACAAGCATTAAAACCAATCCTCGGCGCGGCCAGCCCGATGTTGCGCAGCGCTGGGCAAGTCATAAACCGGGACGAAAAACGAAGCAATAACAATATATTAGAAGAATTCTAAGAAGATGCGACGGTGAATTTCTGTAATCTTTTCCGTATGTTGAGTGGTTTTGTCCACTATTTTGCGACACGAAAATGCGCCCTTTGCAGCGCTTGCAAATACCACTGGTTGCAGAACATGAGGTCTTCAGGCAGGTTTTACCGGGAGGAAAGGCAAACCTGCCGGAAAATTCATGCCTCGGGCTTGCCGTAGCCGCCGCCCGTCGGCGTGACGATGATGAAGGCTTCACCCGCTTCCAGCACGGTGTGCGCACAGCCCTGCAGCGCTTCGACAGCCCCATTTCTGCGGCGCACCGCATTGGAGCCGGTCTGCCCCGGCTCTCCGCCCTGCAGGCCGAACGGTGCCACACGGCGATGACCGGAAAGAATGGCGAAGTCGAGCTTTTCCTGTGCACGGATCGTCCGCTGCGTGCCGTTCCCGGCGGACCACTTTCCCTTGCCGCCGGAACCGGCGCGGATGTGGAAGTCTTCCAGCACCACCGGGAAGCGCGTTTCGAGAATCTCCGGATCGGTCAGCCGGGAGTTGGTCATGTGGGTGTGAATGGCATCGGCGCCGTTATAGCCGGGGCCAGCCGGGGCGCCGGAGCAGATCGTCTCGTAATACTGGTACTGGTCATTGCCGAAGGTGAGATTGTTCATCGTCCCTTGCGCGGCAGCCTGCGCACCCACCGCACCGAACAGGCAGTTCGTGACGGCCTGGCTGACCTCGACATTCCCCGCGACAACCGCAGCGGGATATTCCGGCGAGAGCATGGTGCCGTCGGGAACAATGATATGGATTGGGCGCAGACATCCGGCATTCATCGGAATGTCGCTCTGCACCAGTGTCCGGAAGACATAGAGCACGGCAGCGCGCGTCACCGGGCGCGGCGCGTTGAAATTGTCGGACCGCTGTTCCGACGTGCCGGTGAAATCGACGGTCACCTCGCGCGCAACCTTGTCGACCGAGATTTTGACGACGATGCTGCACCCCTGATCCATCTCATAGGTGAAGCTGCCGTCCTGCAGCTGGTCGAGGACGCGGCGCACGCTCTCGGCGGCATTGTCCTGCACATGGCCCATATAGGCTTCGACGACATCCTCGCCGAAATGGCTGATCATCTTGCGCAGCTCCGCCACGCCCTTTTCATTGGCGGCAACCTGCGCCTTCAGGTCATTGACGTTCTGCAACAGCGTGCGCACGGGGTAGCGGGCACCGGTCAGAAGGGCCGCCAGCTCATCCTCGCAGAAACGGCCGCGATCCAGCAGCTTGAAATTGTCGATGTAGACGCCTTCTTCTTCGATATTCGTTGCCAGCGGCGACATGGAACCCGGCGCGATGCCGCCGATATCCGCATGGTGGCCACGGCTCGCCACCCAGAAACGGATCGTCGTACCGGCATCGTCAAATACCGGCGTGCAGACCGTCAGGTCGGGCAGGTGGGTGCCGCCATTATAGGGGGCATTGATGAGGAAGACATCGCCGGGATGAATGACCGGATTCTCACGAATGGCGGCAGCGACGGAAGCATCCATCGAACCGAGATGCACCGGCATATGCGGCGCATTGGCGACAAGATTGCCTTCCGCATCGAAAACGGCGCAGGAGAAATCCAGCCGTTCCTTGATATTGACGGAATAGGCGGTGTTCTGCAGTGTCACGCCCATCTGCTCGGCGATCGACATGAAAAGATTGTTGAAAATCTCCAGCATCACCGGGTCGGCCTTTGTACCGATGGCGGAACGGTCCGGCAGCGCCCTGATGCGCTTGAGAACGATATGGTTCTTGGCCGTCAGTTCCGCCTGCCAGCCGTCCTCGATAACGATGGTCTGGTTCGGCTCGATGACGATGGCCGGACCGGTGAGGCGCTGGCCGGGCTGCATCGCATCGCGCAGCACCACGGCCGCGTCATGCGCGGACCCTTGCGAATAGAAGCGGTTGTGCCGCACCGCATCCGGCTCGCCGGTGGCTGTCGCATCGACAGCCGTCTCGGCTTGACCGGCACCGCCGCCGACGGTCTCCACTTCCACCGCGTCGATAACGAGCGCCTTGTTTTTGGCGACAAACCCAAAGCGGCGCTTGTGCAGGATTTCGAACTCGCGCCGTAAACGGTCGATATCGTCATGCGCTGGAAAGGTCGCCTCGACGGCCAGCACGGTATCCGTACCGGCATAGCGGATATGGGCACGCACGATGGTGGTGATCTCACTTTCGGCGATACCCTGCGCATTGAGCTCGGACAGGCATTCCTGCTGGAGCTCCGCGGCCAGACCGGCAAGCGGGGCAGGGGCGGCCGGATCGAGCGGCACACCCAGCGCCTTTTGCCGGGTCGCCCGGATATCGGCAAGGCCCATGCCATAGGCCGACAGCAGACCCGACATCGGATGAACGAGAATGCTCTTCATGCCCAGTGCATCGGCAACCAGACAGGCGTGCTGGCCGCCGGCGCCGCCGAAGCAGCTGAGCGCATAGCGCGTCACGTCATAACCACGCTGCACGGAAATCTTCTTGATCGCCTCGACCATATTGGCAACGGCGATGCGGATAAAACCGTCAGCCACATCTTCCGGGCTGCGGCCATCGCCGATCCGGCCTGCCAGTTCGGCGAAGCGCGAGCGCACGGCATCGACATCCAGCGGCTGATTCTGGTCCGGTCCGAAGATCGGCGGGAAAAATTCGGGCAGGAGCTTGCCGACCATGACATTGGCATCGGTCACGGCCAGCGGGCCGCCATTGCGATAGCAGGCGGGACCGGGGTTGGCACCGGCGGAATCCGGGCCGACACGGAAACGCCCGGCATCGAAATGCAGGATGGACCCGCCACCGGCGGCAACCGTGTGGATGAGCATCATCGGCGCGCGCACACGCACACCAGCAACCTCCGTCTCGAAAGCGCGCTCATACTCGCCGTCGAAATGCGCGACATCCGTTGATGTGCCACCCATGTCGAAGCCGATGACGTTGGGAAAACCTGCTTCTTCGCCAGTACGGGCCAGGCCGACAACGCCGCCGGCCGGGCCCGACAGGATGGCATCCTTGCCCTGGAACATATCGGCGGCGGTCAGACCGCCCGAGGACATCATGAACATGACGCGCGCGCCGGTGCGGGCAATGTCCAGCTCTGCCGACACCTGCGCCACGTAGCGGCGCAGGACCGGCGAGAGATAGGCGTCGATGACAGTGGTATCGCCGCGCCCGACCAGCTTGATCAGCGGCGAAACCTCGTGGCTGACGGATACCTGGGCAAAACCAATCTCCCGGGCGATTGCGGCCATGGCAGCCTCGTGCGCCGGAAATTTGTAGGCATGCATGAACACGATGGCGAGCGCGTCATAGCCTTCATCCTTCAACGCCTTCAGGGCTGCGCGCGCCTGCACTTCGTCAAAAGCGATCTCAACCGTGCCATCGGCGAGCACACGCTCATTGATTTCGACAACCTGATCATAAAGTGCCTCGGCCTTGATGATCTCGGTGGCAAAGATGTTCTTGCGTTCCTGATAGCCAATGCGCAGCGCATCGCGAAATCCCCTGGTCGTCACAAGGGCAAGCCGTTCGCCCTTGCGCTCCAACAGGGCATTGGTGGCAACGGTCGTGCCCATGCGCACTTCGCCGATGCGCCCCGCCGGAATGGCTTCGCCCGGTTTCAGCCCAAGGTGCAGGCGGATACCCTGCACGGCGGCATCCTTGTAGGCCTCGGGATTCTCGGACAGCACCTTGCGGGCATGCAGCACGCCGTGCGGATCGCGCCCGATGACATCGGTAAACGTGCCGCCCCGGTCGACCCAGAAATCCCAGTTTCCGATGCTCATCCCGCACTCCTCTTGATCGACTGCCACATTTGTAAGCATGCCCAATTAATAGACTATAGCGTCATTGACAATATGTCGATAAAATGATGATATAAATTCGTCAAGGCGGAGGCAAGCAGAATGACGACTGGTCCGAAAGACCACACCACGGCGGATCTCGAACAATTTGCAACGGCACTGCCGAAGCATCTCAAACCCGTCTCCTCCATTGGTCCCATTGTCTCGTCAGCCCATCTTGCCGAGGGCGGTTCGCCCGGCCTTTCCGAAGTCGAATACGGCATGATCCTCGCCTCCCACGCCTTTTCCCGCTGGATGGTGCGCTGCATGGCGGCCGCCGGACTGCCGGGGCTTTCCGCCACGGAAATTCTCATTCTCCACTCCGTGCGGCATCGCGGCCGCGAAAAGAAGCTCGCCGACATCTGTCTGGTTCTCGATATCGAAGACACGCATGTCGCCACCTATGCCATCCGCAAGCTGGAAGCGGCCGGGCTCGTCACCACCGGCAAGGCCGCCAAGGAAAAGACGATCAAGATCACCAACAAGGGCGCCGATGCCTGCACGCGCTACGCCCAGATTCGCGAGCGGCTGTTCGTGGCATCGACGACCAATGCCCGGCCGGCCGAGGATACGCTGTCGGAAATCGCCGCCGTTCTGCGCTTTCTCTCCGGCGCCTACGATCAGGCGGCCCGCGCCGCCACCACACTTTAAGGATAGCTGCGTGACCGATACTGCTTCAGCCCCGCTCTTGGCCGTGGACAATCTTTCCGTCGCGTTCGGTCCGTCGCGTGTCGTGGAGAATCTGAGCTTTTCGGTGCGGGCGGGGCGCACGCTTGCCATTGTCGGCGAATCCGGGTCGGGCAAGTCCGTGACCTCGCTTTCCGTCATGCGGCTTGCCGATATGATGGGCGGCCAGTTCCCCACCGGCCAGGTGCTGTTCGAAAGCCGCCAGGGGCGGATCGACCTGACCACCGCCACGCAGAAAACCATGCGCGGCATTCGCGGCAAGGAGATCGCCATGATCTTCCAGGAGCCGATGACCTCGCTCAACCCGGTGTTCACCATCGGCGACCAGATCGCCGAAGTTCTGATCCTGCATGAGGGCATGTCCAAACAGGCGGCGCTGGCCGAGGCCAGGAGGCTTCTGGACATGGTGCGCCTGCCCGACGCTGCCGATCTGCTTGGCCGCTACCCGCACCAGCTGTCCGGCGGCATGCGCCAGCGCGTCATGATCGCCATGGCGCTTGCCTGCCGTCCGAAACTGCTGATCGCCGATGAGCCAACAACCGCGCTCGATGTCACCATACAGGCACAGATTCTGACCATCATCCGCGAGTTGCAGACCGAACTTGGCATGGCGGTGATCTTCATCACCCACGACATGGGCGTTGTCGCCGAAATGGCCGACGACGTGGTGGTGATGTGGAAAGGCCGGAAGGTCGAGGAAGGCCCGGTTGCCGATATTTTCGCCCGCCCGCAGCATCCCTATACCCAGACCCTGCTCGCCGCCGTACCAAAACTCGGCAGCATGACCGGAGAGGCCTATCCCAAGCGCCTGCCGCTGACGGTCATGGACGGTGACACACCCCGCCTTGTCGGCGGCGAGCATGTTCAGGATACGGCCCGCTACGGCCTGCCGCCCGTCCTTTCAGTGCGTGATCTCGTCACCCGATTCAACATCAAGAAGGGCATTTTCGGCGGCGTTACCCACCGGGTCCATGCGGTTGAGAAGGTTTCGTTCGACATCCATCCCGGCGAAACTCTTGCGCTTGTCGGCGAGTCCGGTTCGGGGAAATCCACGATCGGCCGCACGATCCAGCAACTGCAGAAAGAAACCTCGGGCACCATTCTGTTCGACGGGCGTCCCGTCTCATCGATGAATGGTACGGAACGGCAAAAGCTGCGGCAGGAAATCCAGTATATTTTCCAGGACCCGTTTGCCTCGCTCGATCCTCGCAAGACCGTCGGCTTCTCCATCGCCGAACCCATCCGCACCCACGCATTGATCAACGGCAGCAAGCCGATCCAGAAACGGGTCGATGAATTGCTGGAACGGGTCGGCCTGACCAGCGCCCATGCCAGCCGCTATCCGCACGAGTTTTCCGGCGGCCAGCGCCAGCGCGTCTGCATTGCCCGCGCGCTTGCTTCCAATCCCAAACTGATCATTGCCGACGAGGCGCTGTCGGCGCTCGACGTGTCCATTCAGGCGCAAATCCTCAACCTGTTCATGGAATTGCAGGAGCAGCAGGGCCTCTCCTATCTCTTCATCAGCCATGACATGGCTGTCGTTGAAAAGATGAGCCATCGCGTCGCCGTGCTTTATCTGGGCCAGGTCGTGGAAATCGGCACCCGCCAGCAGATATTCGAAACCCCGGCGCATCCCTATACCCAGCGCCTTTTGTCGGCAGTCCCCGTGGCTGATCCCGCGCGTGCGCGCAACCGGACCATGCTGGAAGGCGAAATACCAAGCCCCATTCGCCGCGTCGGCGACGAACCCGCCATTTTCAAGCGAACCGAAATTGCACCCGGCCACTTTGTGGCGAGTGCGGCCTGAAGCAAAACGTCTACATATAATGAGGAGAACACCACAATGATAAGAACACGACGGGGAATACATGCAGCGTTTCTGGCGCTGGGTCTGGCAGGCACTGCTTTGCTCGCAGCACCCGCATGGGCGGCGGGTACGCTGACCATTTCGTCGCCGCAGGACCCGGGTAGCTGGGATCCGATCGATACATTTCTCGTCAACTGGGCCTCGGTTGCCACCAATATCTATGATGGCCTGACCTATCGCGGCGCCGATCTGAAACTGGTGCCCGGCCTTGCCACCGCCTGGGAAGAACTCGACGAAGGCAAGCGCATCCGCTTCACCCTGCGCGAAGGCGTAAAGTTCCATGACGGCGAACCCTTCAATGCGGAAGCCGTCAAATTTACCTTTGACCGTCTTCTCGGCGAAGAAGGCAAGAAGGGTCCGCAGCGCTCCAACTATGCCGCCATCGACAAGGTGGAAATCATCGACGCGAAGACCGTTGATTTCCATCTGAAGGCGCCGGATCCGGTGCTTCTGACCAAGCTTGCCGGTTATGGCGCGATGATCGTGCCGCCGAAATACATCCAGGAAAAGGGTGACGATTATTTCAACGCCCATCCCGTCGGCACCGGCCCGTTCAAGGTCGTCTCCTACGAGCCCAAGATCGGCATCAAGCTCGAAGCCTTTGCCGACCATTGGGGCGGTGCACCAAAACTCTCCAACCTCGAATATCGCTTCATCGCGGAACCTGCGACGGCCGTTGCCGAATTGCAGGCAGGCCGTGTCGATCTGGTCATTCCTCCCACCATTCCCGTCGGCATGATCCCGACCATTCAGGCCGATCCGAAGCTGGAAGTGGTCAGCACCGCCGGACCGACCGTCTATGCCCTGCGCTTCAACACCAAGAGCGGACCGACGGCGGATGAACGGGTGCGCAAGGCACTGATCCTTGGCGTTGATCGCGATGCGATTATCCAGACCATCCTTGGCGGCCAGGCGGCACCGATTGCCAGCTTCCAGGGCGCCCTGTCCTTCGGCAACGATCCCGACATGAAGCCGCTGCCCTACGATCCGGAGAAAGCCAAAGCCCTGCTCAAGGAAGCGGGCATTGCAGCGGGCACCAAGCTGCAGATCGACGTGCGCGGCAACGACTCCACCTTCAACGAGGTGTCGCAGGCCATCGCCAGCTATCTCCAGGTCATCGGGCTCAACGCCACGATCAAGCCCTACGAAACCAACGTCCTGCTCAACGACATCATTCCGGCGGGCAAGACCGGTGCGATGTTCGAACAGGCATGGGGCGGCTGGACGCTCGATTACGACAACACCGCCTATTCCATGTATCACTCGGGTGAAAAGTGGAATCCCTATGACAGCGATCCGAAGCTGGATGCGCTGCTGGAATCGCAGCGCTCCATTACCGACCGGGCAAAGCGCGAGGAGATCCTCAAGTCCATCGCCCACTACACGGCGGATCGGGCGCTGGAAATTCCGCTCTACAATTACAATGCCATTTTCGGCGTGAGCAAGCGCGTGAAGAATTTTACGCCTGTCCCCGACAGCCGCCTGCGGCTGACGGATGTCACGGTCGAGTAGCAAAACAGGCCCGTCGCCTTTCAAGGGGCGGCGGGCCAAGGATTGAAGGATAGAGACGTGGCTGGTTTTCTCATCAAACGCTTTCTGCAGGCGATCTTCGTCGTCATTGTCGTGACGCTCATCGTGGCGTTCGCCATTCGCCTCACCGGCGACCCGGCGCTGATGCTGACACAAGGCGCAGGCAGCGTCACCGAAGCGGACCTTGTCCGCATCCGCGAGGCGCTCGGTCTCAACCAACCGTTTCTTGTCCAGTATTTCGGCTTCATCAAGGGGTTGTTCACGCTGGATTTCGGCCGCAGCTTCCTTGGCGGCACGAAGGTCTCCACCCTGCTCGCCGCCGCCTTGCCCGCGACGCTGCTCCTTGCCTTCTCCTCCCTGATCGTTTCCATCGCCATCTCCATCCCGCTCGGCATCAAGGCGGCGACGGCGCGCGGCAAGTGGGCGGATCAGGCGATCCGCATCCTGTCGCTGGTCGGCCTGTCCTTCCCGAATTTCTGGCTGGCGCTCATGCTGGTGCTTTTGTTCGCCATCACGTTGAAATGGCTACCGCCAAGCGGCATGAACGGTTTCGAGAGCTTCATCATGCCCGCCGTGACCATGGGCATCATCCTCACCGCCACCAATGTGCGCCTGGTGCGCACCGCCATGCTGGAAACCCTCAATTCGCAATACATCATGGTGGCCCGCGCCAAGGGCCTCAGCGAGAATGTCGTGCTGTACAAGCACGCGCTGCGCAATTGCGCCATTCCGCTGATCACCTATTTCGGCCTGCAGTTCGGCGGCCTGCTCGGCGGTATCGTGGTGGTCGAGCGCGTGTTCAACTGGCCGGGTCTCGGCACACTCGCATTCGATGCGGTCGGCGCGCGCGACTATCCCGTGCTGCAGGCGGTCATCACAGTCCTTTCCCTGATGATCATTGGCGTCAATCTTCTCGTCGACATCGCCTACGGCCTTGTCGACCCGCGCATCCGGACGGAGTAAGCCCATGTCTGCCGTAACCTCCACCCCTCGATTTGCGCGGTTCCGCAATCTGGAATTCATCCTCGGCGCGCTGCTCGCCGGCGGCATGTGCCTCGCCGTCATCTTCTCCAGCGTCATCTTTCCGGGCGGCGCTGAAAAGATCGACCTGATGGCACGCCTGCTGCCGCCTTTCATGAAATGGGCGCATCCTTTCGGCACCGATCCGCTTGGCCGTGACGTGCTGGCGCGGGTGATCACCGGCGGCAAGATTTCGCTGCAGGTCGGGTTCATCTCCGTTGCCGGCGCCGTCGTCATCGGCGTGGTAATGGGCCTGATCTCCGGTTATTACCGCGGCTTCTGGGACATGGTGGTGATGCGGTTTGCCGATGTGCAGCTCGCCATGCCGTTCATCCTTCTTGCCATCACCTTCATTGCCATTGCCGGCGGCGGCCTGACCAACATGATCATCCTGCTGATCGTCTCGCAATGGGTGCAATATGCCCGGCTGGTGCGCGGCTCGGTGCTGTCGTTGCGCGACCGGGAATTCATCCTCTCGGCGCGTGCCATCGGTGTGAAAGACCACCGCATTCTGTTCCAGCATCTGCTGCCCAACCTGATCGGCCCGGTCATCGTGCTGATGACCCTCAATGTCGCCACCAACATCCTGCTGGAGAGCAGCCTGACCTTTCTCGGCCTTGGTGTCGATCCGCTGATCCCGAGCTGGGGCGGCATGCTCGCGGACGGGCGCACCTATCTGCAGAATGCGTGGTGGGTCAGCGTCTTTCCCGGCCTTGCCATTCTCTTGACCGTCCTTGGTTTGAATCTTCTGGGCGATTGGCTGCGCGACAGCCTTGATCCCACCGGACGAACATCGCGCTAATCAACAGTGAATTGAAATGACACTTATTTATGAAAGCGGTTTCAACCGCACCCTCGACCAGCTCCTCGCAACCTATGGCGAGGCGACCGCCCGCGGCACGCGCCTCGAAGCCTGGCTGTTCGAGGATGCGCCGAGCCGCCGCGCCGCCGAGGAAAGGCTTGCGGCTTTCGGTGTCGAGGCGCGCTTGCGCAGCGCCTACAAGCCGCTCCTGCATTTCTTTCTTGAGGACGTGAATACGGATGCGCTCAAGAGCATTACCATCGCCTATCCCATACACGAAAACTGCCCGCAGAACCGCTTTCTCCTCGAGACCTATCCGCTGGCAGCGCTGACCGGCACCGCCGAGCTGCGCTTTGAAACCGGCAGCAGCGCACCCTTCACCTATGACGTGACGCTGGTCTACAAGGACGGCCGCAAGGCTGAGCACAAGGTTTTCGCCCCCAATCGCATCCATACGGATTTCATTGGCGAAACCCTTGTCTCGCCCACCGGCTGGATCAGGCTGAACGGCGCCTTCGAGGGCACACGCCTCGAGACCGACTATGAGGCCCTGTTCGCCAATGCCATGCGCGCCGTGATCGATCACGACTGGGGCAATACCGAGCCCTATTTCGGCGAGCTCAACATCCGCGCAACTCTGCCCATGGCCGACCAGCCGCTGCCATTCGGCGATGAAGTCATCAGCCTGCGCGAGGCGCTGCACGAAGATTTCTATTTTTCGCTGCTGGAAGTATTCCAGAAAAAATCCGGCCGTCCGCTCGGCGACCGCGGGCTGCAGCCCGGCCAGATCATCCCGGAGATTGTCCGGGGCGAGGGCGCCCCAGCGGTCCGGATCGAAACCCACACGCTCGATACATCCGAAGTATCCGGCGAGGCACAGTCTCTTGCGATGGCGCATGCGCCCATCTTCGTTGCACAGGTTCGCACGGAACTTTCCGGCATCGAGGGTGAAACCTTCGAGGCACGCTCCCGTGCCGGGAGGGTGGTTCAAGCCCGCTACCACAGGGGCACCGATGCCGCGGTCATGATCAGCGGCGGCCAGCACCCGAATGAAACAACCGGTATCATCGGTGCGTTGCGCGGAGCGCAGGCACTGGCAGATCGTCCCGGCGCGCACTTCACCATTTCGCCGCTGGAAAATCCGGATGGTTACGCCGTGCACCATCGTCTGCGCACCGACAATCCGCGCCACATGCACCATGCGGCGCGCTACACGGCGCTGGGCGACGACCTGGAATACCGCACCGCCGCTCAGCCTTACGAGAAAGCGATCCGCTTTGAGGCACTGCGCCTGAGTGGCGCACGCCTGCACATCAACCTGCATGGCTACCCCGCCCATGAATGGACACGGCCGCTTTCCGGTTATGTGCCGCGCGGCTTTGCCATGTGGACCTTGCCGAAAGGCTTCTTCCTCATCATGCGTTACCAGCACGGATGGGAAGAACGGGCCGAGCGCTTCATCGATGCGGTGACCCGGCGCCTGGCCGCCGTGCCGGGGCTCGTCGCCTTCAACGACAGGCAGATCAGCCTCTACGAAACCCATGCGGGTGAAACCGGTTTCCGCATCATCAACGGCTTTCCCTGCCTGATCTCGGTCGATGACAGGCATGACGTGCCGTTGACGCTGATCACGGAATACCCCGATGAAACGATTTATGGCGACGCGTTCATCGCCGGACATACCGCGCAGATGGAAACGGTGCTTGCCGCCTATGATGCGTTTCAGATGATCGAATCCGTGGCCTGAACAAGGATCATCAGCGCCTGTCGACGCGCTCCAGGAAACTCAGCACCGCCCCATTGAACAGTTCCGGCCTCTGCAGCGGGGCAAAATGGCTGACGCCGGGCAGGCCGATCAGTTCGGCGCCGGGAATGCTGCGGGCGAGATAGGCAGCGTGTTCGGGTTTGATGAACTCGTCATGCTCGCTCTGCACGATGGCAACAGGCACGCGGATTCTGCCGAGATCGGCGGTGGTATAATTGGGTTCGGTCTGCATCATCAGGCTGACCGCGCCGACAAAAGCGTCGAAGTCATCCGGCGTTGCCGAGAGCGCGGCGTAATCCTTCTTATGGCGGGCAAAACACCGGTCGATCACTGGCGTCGGAACGAATTCCCGGGTGCCGCTCGGATCCATGTTGCAGCCGAAGAAGAAAACACCCGTGACGCGATCCGGCTTTTGGCTGGCAAGCACCAGCGCAATGCAGGCACCGTCGCTCCAGCCGACTAGTGCCGCTTTTGCAAGCTGCAATCTATCCATCAAAGCGAGAACATCCGACGCCATCAGGTGATAGGTATAGGGCCGCTCGTCCCGCGTGCTGCGACCATGGCCGCGGCTGTCGATGACGATGACCCGGCGGCCGGAATGGACCAGGGCCGGAACCTGAGACCCCCAGTTGCCGCTGTGACCGAGGCCGCCATGCAGGAGGATCACCGGAGCGCCGGAGCCGTAGGACGCATACCAGATCCGCGCGCCATCATGCTCGACATAGCCTTCACCGCTTGCCGCGGGCAAAGGCGCCGCGCCATCCGCCTCGAACATCGTCAGATCGTCGTCCTTGAATGTCATGGTGCCCCCAGTCGGAACAAGGCTTCAATGGGCAAGGCTCGACACGCCAAGCAGCTGATGAACCGTTTCATCGTCCCTGGACAACTGCTCCGACGAGCCGTCCCAGACGATGCGCCCGCGTTCGAGAATAATGACACGTTCGGCAAATTCCAAGGCGCTCTGGATGCGCTGCTCCACCAGGAGGATCGTCATTTCACCGCTGGAAGCGAGGCGTGAAAACGCCGCCATCAGTTCCTCGCAGATAACCGGCGCCAGTCCTTCCAGCGGTTCGTCCAGAAGCAGCAGGGAAGGGCGGCCAAGGATGGTGCGGGCCGTGGACAGCATCTGTTGTTCGCCGCCTGACAGTTTTGAACCGGAATTGGTGCGCCGTTCGTACAGGCGCGGAAACATGTCATAGGCTTCCTGCAATGCGCTGCGCGGCCTGCCCTTCAGCCCGACGAACAGATTTTCCTCCACCGTCAGCGATGGAAAAATCGCCCGCGACTGCGGAACGAAACCGAGCCCGCTCCAGGCGCGCGCGGCGCTGTCCATTGCGGTCAGGTCGCTGTTGCCGAGTTTGATGGTCCCGTCATAGCGCTTCGTCTGTCCGGCAAGCGTTGCGAAGAGTGTCGTCTTGCCGACGCCGTTGCGGCCGAGCACGGCCACGCGTGACCCGGCTGCCGCGGTGAAAGAAATATTCTCGATCACCCGCGTCGGGCCATAGCCCGCGCACAGGTTTTCCACTTCAAGCTGCGCTGCTGGCATGGGCATAGCTCCCCAGATAGGCTTCGCGCACCCGCGCATCTTCGGTCACGTCGCGTGGCGAACCATCAAAGATGACCGCCCCGGCAGCCAGCACCACGACGCGCTTGGCAAAGCGGAAAACAAGATCCATGTCATGCTCGATCATCAGCACCGCGAGATCGTCGGGCAATTGCGCAAGCGCATTTTCGATCAGGAACGTATCGCTGTGCGGCACGCCCGCCGCCGGTTCATCCAGCAGCAGCACCTTCGGGCGCAGCGCCATCGCCAGGGCAATTTCCAGGAGGCGCTGCTGGCCATAGGCGATCGCGCCCACCGGCACGGATGCAAGCGCACCGAGATTGAGCGTTTCAAGGATGCCGCGCATTTCGCGCATGACCTGCGGCATGGCATGAAAATTCCCGGCCATGCGCCCGGATTTGCCCTCGCGCTGCAGGATGGCCAGCGCCACATGCTCCTCAGGCGTCATTTCCGAGAACAACCGGGTGACCTGAAAGGAACGCACGAGCCCGGCACGCACACGCCGCATCGGACTGAAGCGGGAGATATCCTCGCCGTCCATCAGCACCCGTCCGGAACTCGCCTGCAGGTGCCCGGTCACCAGATTGACGAAGGTGGTTTTCCCCGCGCCGTTCGGGCCGATCAGCGCCAGCCGGTCTCCCCGTGCCATGGACAGCGAAACATCCCGGGTGACATCCAGCCCGCCAAAGGATTTTTTCAGCCGTTCGACTGCAAAGACCGCACTCATGGATTGCTCCTTGCAAAACGTCTGGCGAGATCTGCCGCCGTGCCATAGAGCCCCTTCGGCGCGAAGAGCACAACGGCAATCAGCAAGGCGCCGACAATGGTCAGCCAGTGAAACGGATTGGCGGCGGAGACCACATGCTCAAACCACATGAACACGACCGTGCCGGCAAGCGCGCCAAAGAGCGAGCCCGCACCGCCCAGCACCAGCATGACCAGCGCCTCGGCTGAGTTGGTGAAGCTCAGGCTGTCGAGCCCGACGACCTGCGTTGACACCGCATTGAGCGCACCGCCAATGCCGGCAACGGCGCCCGATATCACATACATCCTGATCAGGCTCGCCTTGACCGAAGCGCCCATGGCGCTGACGCGGACAGGGTCCTGGCGGATACCGCGGCACAGCATGCCGAAGGGCGAGCGCACGAGGATACGCAGGAGAACAAAGACAGCGATGAGCAGGACGATACCGAAGACGTAGGCCGTCCGCCCCCAGAGATCGAAGGCAAAGAGCCCAAGCAGCGGATCGGGTGCGATGCCGGAAAGGCCGTCGCTGCCGCCGGTATAGGTGGACGCCTTGTTGGCCGCTTCATGGAAGAGGTGAATGACCGCAATGGACAGGACCAGTTGGGCAAGGCCATGGCCGCGCAGGATGACGACGCCGGAGACAAGACCGGCAACGGCTCCGGCGATCGCGCCAATACCGATCATGCTCAGCGGTTCGGTGATGCCAAAGGTGACGGCAGCAATGCCTGCCGCATAGGCCCCCGCACCGAACAGCGCAGCATGGCCGAGGGTTGCAACACCGCAATACCCCGTGACGAGGTCAAGCGACAACACCAGCAGCATGATGGCGATGATGCGGGTCAAAAGTGCCAGATTGTCCGGAAACAGGACGTAGCCGCCGATAGCAGCCAGGAGGATGACGGCAACGCCGATAAGATCACGCTGCCATGGTCTGCCCGTGCGGACAGCCGGAGCGGCGGACGGGGAGATGTCGGTGGCACTCATGTCATTTCGCCCTTCCGAGAAGGCCGCGCGGAAACACCCAGACGATGGCAATCACCGCGAGATAGAAGAAGAATTCGCCATATTCAGGCACGAGATAGCGTCCTGTCGTGTCGATGGCGCCAAGCAGAAGGCAGGCAATGAGGGCGCCCGGAATGGAACCGGCACCGCCGACCGAAACGACAACGAGGAAGGTCACCATATAGCGCAGCGCATAATAGGGCTCGACGGGCAAAAGCTCCGCACCGATCACGCCGCCGAAGGCAGCAAGCCCCACAGCGAGCGCAAAGCTTGCGGCATAAACGATCCGCGTGCGCACGCCGAGCGAAGCGGCCATGGCGGTGTTGTCGACGGAGGCGCGCAGCTTGACCCCGAACGAGGTGCGCTCGATGAGGAACCACAGGCCGAGCGCCACGGCGACGCCGCAAGCAATGGCAAACAGCTTGTGGGCGGCGATGGTGCGGAAACCGAGATTGACCGGACCCTGCAGGGCGGCGGGAAGGGGAATGGTTTTCAATGTCGGGCCAAAGACATAATTGGCGAGGCCGATGACGCAGAAGGTGATGCCGATGGTCATCAGCACCTGCGTCAGTTCCGGCGCGCCATAGATGCGGCGATAGAGGAAGCGCTCCAGCGGAATGGCGATGACGATCGTGCCGATGACGGCGAGAATGATGGCAAAACCGTAGCCGAGGCCCAGATCGCGCGCCGCATAGGACGCGATATAGCCGCCGATCATGGCGAAGGCGCCATGGGCAAGGTTGACGACGCGCATCAGCCCCATGGTCACGGACAGGCCGATGGAGATGATGAAAAGCACCATCCCGTAGGCGAGCGCATCGACGCCTATGCTGAAGAAAACCTGCATCAGATCATCCCGGTCACGGAAAGAAGGCTATCACCCCCCTCTGGGCTTCCGCCCAGCTCCCCCACAAGGGGGGAGATCACCTCGACATCTGCACGTGTACTGACTTTGCGATGTCTCAGAACTGACTGAAACAGTGATGCAGGCTGATCTCCCCCCTTGTGGGGGAGATGTCCGGCAGGACAGAGGGGGGTGCCTGAATCAGATAAATTTCGCATCGGCTATCGCCTACTTGGCCGCAGCCAGACCGGGGTCGGGCTGTTTCTCGAACGTCTTGATTTCCTTGTTGTAATAGGCGCCGTCGCTGCCCTTGGCGACTTCGCGCAGATAGATGTTCTGCGTGATGTGCCTGGTTTCCGGATCAATGGACACCGGACCGCGCGGGCTTTCCCAGGCAAGACCCTTCACCGCATCGACCGCCTTCTTGGCATCCTGCTTGCCGCCGGTGGCTTCGATCATCTTGTAGATCACATGCATGCCGTCATAGGCGCCGACTGAAGGGAATGAAAGTTCTGCCGGATTGCCGATGGCCTTGCGCGCGGCCTCGACAAAGGCCCTGTTCTCGGGCGAGTCATGCGCAATGGCATAATGGAACGTGGTGAGGATACCGAGCGCCGCATCGCCAAGCGCCGGCAGATCGGATTCCTGCGTCAGATCGCCGGGCGCAAGGAATTGGACACCTGCTTCCTTCAGGCCATTTTCATTGTAGGCTTTGACAAAACCCAGCGTCGTCGGGCCCGACGGCAGAAACGCAAAGACCGCCTGCGCCCCGGAATTGCGCACGCGCTGCATGACCGGGCTGAAATCATTGGTCGACAGCGGCATGCGGATGGATTCGACAACCTTGCCGCCTTCCTTCTCGAAGGTGGTCTTGAACGCGTTTTCCGCATCCACGCCCGGCCCGTAATCGCTGACCACGGTGATGGCTTTCTCGATACCGCGCTCGCGGGCAATTTTGGCCATCGGCGCGGACGTCTGCCAGGTGGTGAACGATGTGCGCACCACATAGGGGCTCTTGGTGACAATGGCCGAGGTCGCGGCATTCATGACCACCAGCGGCACATTGGCCTGCTGCAGCAGCGGCGTGACAGCCATGGCATCGGGGGTGAAATAGAAGCCCGCGAGATACTGCACGCCTTCCTTCACCACCAGTTCCTGTGCCAGCGCCTTTGATTGCGCGGGGTCAGCCTGCGGCACGTCGCGATACAGCACTTCGATGGTATCATTGCCGATCTTGTTGCCATGGGTGGCGATATAGGCGTCAATGCCAGCCTTGAAGTTCTTGCCCTGAATGGCGAACGGGCCCGAGAACGGGCCGACCACGCCAATCTTGATCACATCGGCATAGGCCACGCCGCCAAGCAGGACGGCTGCCGCTGCAGCCAGAATAAGCTTTTTCATCATTCCTCCCTTTGATCCCCTGCCGGCCAGATCATTCTCCTCATCTGGTCCGTTTGGAATGTTTCGTTCAATGTCTCATACCGGTTGGTAATGTAAAATGAAAACTATGCGCTATTGCATAATCCCTGAGTTATGATTGTTCCGGTGACTTGCCGCTTCCGAGCCCCGTTATGGAAGACAACAGGCTGCCCGTCGCCTGCTGCGATGTCGCTGATGCCATGACCATGGACGGCAGGATCATCCACTCCAGTGTCCAGGCCGCGCCGGACCGCTCCTGCTCGTGCACCAGCGCCTGGTGCATGCCGGAAAGCTGCGTGGCGTTGTAGCGGGCGAGTGTGACAAGCAGTTCAGCCTGAACCGGATTCTGCTTGTGCGGCATCGCCGATGAACTTCCCCCGCCACGAAGGCTGATCTCGCCGCCGGATTGTGCAAGCAAGGCAATATCCTGCCCGATTTTTCCCAGACTGCCCGTCACGAGCGCAAGGAAACCGGCGAAATCTGCGATACGGTCGCGCTGGCTGTGCCACTGCGGCGCGTCATGCAGGCCGAGCGCCGCGGCAAGGCGCTGCCGAACGGCATTCGCCTTATCGCCAAGCTTTTCCAGCGTGCCCGCTGCACCGCCCAGTTGAATGACCGGAAAAGCCCGGGTGAGAAAGGTGAGCCGTTCCCTGTCGCGAAACAAGGGTGCCCGCCACGCGTCGATGCGGTCATGCACGGTGATGGGGATAGCCGCCTGCATGCGTGTATGCCCCATCAGGCTGTTTGCGCCAAAGGCAGCCTCGAGCCGATCCAACCCCGCAATCACATCGTCCAGCCCCTCGGCAAGACAGGCAATGGCAGGCTTCAGCCGGATCATCAGGCTCGTATCGATGACATCCTGACTGGTTGCGCCGAAATGCAGGGCGTTCCGATGGTCCTCGGGAATGACAGCCCGCAGCTGCCGCACCAGTTCCGGCACGACGACACCGTCGCGGGCGGTCGCGGCCTTCAAGGCCATCATATCAGGCACGAAAGACCGGCAGGCTGTTGCAATTGCCCGCGCGGCATCGGCGGAGATGACCGCTTCATCCGCCTGTGCCTGCGCCAGTGCCGCCTCGAAATCGAGCATCGCGGCAATATCGGCGCTGGCGGAAAACCAGTCCGTCGCCGCTTGCGCGCCGAGAAGGCCGGAAAGAAACGGATGATCGAAGGGCGAGATACTCATCAGTCAGATATCGAAGAAGACAGTTTCCTTCTCCCCCTGCAGATGGATATCGAAATGGAAGGTCGAACCATCCTTACGGGCGAGAAGCGTCGGCACGCGGTTGCGGTGCTCGATGCGCTGCAGCACCGGGTCTTCGGCGTTCGCGGCCTCTTCATCAGCGAAATGCAGGCGGGTCTGCAGACCGATATTGATGCCGCGCGCCACGATCCACAGCGTCACATGCGGTGCCATCAACCTGCCGTCCTTATAGGGCACACGGCCGGGCCTGATCGTCTCGAACACATATTCGCCGGTTTCCATATCCGTCGGGCAGCGGCCCCATCCGGTGAAATTCACATCGGCTGTACCGCGCATTTCCGAGGGGCTGTTGTACAGTCCCGCAGCATCCGCCTGCCAGATTTCCACCAGCGCATCGCGCAGCGGCGTGCCGGTCCCGTCAAAAATCCGGCCGCGCAACGTGACGTGTTCACCCAGCGTCTTGTCATTGACCATGGCAACACCAAGATCGGTATCGTAAACGCCCGTGATCCCCGAGAAATTCGGCGTGCAGCCGATATGCACATAGGGTCCCGCCGTCTGCGACGGCGTTTCCTTGAGAAAACCCAGAGACTGAACCATCAATTGCCCTCCAGGCGGTTCTCGAACAGCGTGGAACGGCGGCCGCGCAGCACGATATCAAACTTGTAGGCGCGCGCATCCATGGGGATGGTGTTCTGGCGGTCGAGCGCGGCGATCAATTGCTCGATGGCCGCCTTGTCGGGGATCGATTTGACGATGGGGCATTGCCAGATCATCGGATCGCCCTCGAAATACATCTGCGTGATCAGCCGCTGGGCAAATCCGTGCCCGAAAACGGAAAAATGGATATGGGCCGGACGCCAGTCATTGACGCCGTTCGGCCAGGGATAGGCGCCGGGCTTGACCGTGCGGAACCGGTAATAGCCATCCTCATCCGTGATGGTGCGGCCGCAGCCGCCAAAGTTCGGATCGAGCGCCGCGAGATAACCCTCGCGCTTGTGGCGGTAGCGGCCGCCCGCATTGGCCTGCCCGAATTCGAGCAGCGCACCCCCCCCCCCGCGACCGCGCCCGTCCCCCACCCGGCCCTGCACGAAGAAGCGCCGGGCGGGGGCGCCTTTACCCACCCCGGGAAAATTGTGGGTCAGGGCCGCCTCCCGTTCGCCGGGCCGCGCCGGGACGAACACCCGGCCCGGGGATTCCGACCCGGCGTT
>NZ_CABSQF010000056.1:0-27072 GCF_902479695.1 uncultured Phyllobacterium sp.
GCGGATCACCGCCCCATCTTCGGCGGGGCGGGAATCTTTCACCTGAGTATCCTCAGACTGGCAGTAGGGACAACGCATGGTTTAGCTTTCCGGAGATGATTCTGAAATCGTTAGGGAAGATAGTGGCTTTCGGTACGATATAAAAGCACCCTGGCCGCAACGATGTGTCAAAGAAATGGTTGGTGTGGCTAATCTTGACCGGCGGGTGGCAAAGCTGCTGTGCGTGGTTCGACACGCTCACCATGAGGGAGGTGAGTTGGCTTCAAGCTAATCGCAAAGGTTGCAGGGTATGGCTCCTTGCAATCCTCCATCTCCCTCATGGTGAGCGTGTCGAACCACGCACTTCCGCCCGCACCCGCAAACAAAAATGGCGGCGCTCAAGCACCGCCATTTCCAGTATTTCTCCCGGATTTACTGTCCGAGATAGGGGTAAAGCGGGAAGCGGCCAGTCAGCTCGACCACCTTGGTCTGCACGGCCTTTTCAACCGCTGCATTGCCCTCGTCGGAATTGGCAACCTTCAGGCCATCGAGCACTTCGGAAATCAGATTGCCGATCTCGGTGAATTCGGCCGCGCCGAAACCGCGCGTCGTGCCGGCCGGTGTGCCCAGGCGCACGCCCGAGGTGACGAACGGCTTTTCCGGGTCGAACGGGATGCCGTTCTTGTTGCAGGTGATGTTGGCGCGGCCAAGCGCGGCTTCCGCACGCTTGCCGGTGGCATTCTTGGGACGCAGGTCCACCAGCATCAAATGGTTGTCGGTGCCGCCCGAAACGATGTTGAGGCCGTTCTTCTTCAGCGATTCCGCCAGGGTACGGGCATTGTTCACGACATTCTGGCCGTAGGTCTTGAATTCCGGCTTCAGCGCTTCGCCGAAAGCCACGGCCTTGGCGGCGATGACATGCATCAGCGGTCCGCCCTGCAGGCCGGGGAAGACAGCCGAATTGATCTTCTTGGCAATATCGGCGTCGTTGGTCAGGATCATGCCGCCGCGCGGGCCGCGCAGGGATTTGTGCGTCGTGGTGGTGGTGACATGCGCATGCGGCAGCGGCGACGGGTGCACACCGGCAGCCACGAGACCGGCGATGTGCGCCATGTCGACCATGAGATAGGCGCCGACCGCATCGGCGATCTGGCGGAAACGCTCGAAATCCCAGACGCGCGAATAGGCCGTGCCGCCGGCAATGATCAGCTTTGGCTTGTGCTGATGCGCCAGGCGTTCGATTTCGGCCATGTCGAGCAGGTTGTCGTCCTGGCGCACGCCATAGGAAACGACATTGAACCACTTGCCGGACATGTTGACGGGCGAACCGTGGGTCAGGTGCCCGCCGGAATTGAGGTCGAGGCCCATGAAGGTGTCGCCCGGCTGCAGCAGTGCCAGGAATACGGCCTGGTTCATCTGGCTGCCGGAATTCGGCTGCACATTGGCATATTCGCAATTGAACAGTTTCTTGGCGCGCTCGATGGCCAGTTCTTCCGCGATATCGACAAACTGGCAGCCGCCATAATAGCGCTTGCCCGGATAACCCTCGGCATATTTGTTGGTCATGATCGAGCCCTGTGCCTCAAGCACGGCACGCGAAACGATGTTTTCCGAGGCGATCAGCTCGATCTCGTGGCGCTGGCGGCCCAGTTCCTTGCGGATGGAGCCAAAAATTTCCGGATCGATGTCTTCGAGTGATGCGTTGAAAAATGTATCTGCAACGGAAGCGCTTGCATTCGACATGGTGCCTGGACCCTCATTTGCCGGTAAGTGAGTAGGTATTTCCGGCGCATTATCATACTTAAACGATCAAGGCCAATGGCCGGTGGGCGAAAAGCACTAGCCCGAAACCGCCATCCACCATTCAAATGCAAAAAGACCGCCCGGAGGCGGTCTTTGCAATATCAGCATATTCAAGCAGATGCAGCGATCAGGTGTTGGTGCCGATCGACAGGGCCTGCTGGCCATCGCGCTCATAAATATCGTCGCGCAGCTGGACGACGCCGTCGCCGGTCGACCAGGCGCTGACATAGACGAAATGCAGGGGAACCGGATCGGCAACGGCGATCGGCGTGTTGACGCCGGATTTGATCGTCGCATCCATGGTCTGGCGGTCCCAGCCCGGCGTGTTGCGCAGCAGCCAGACATTCAGGTCGCGCACGTTCTGCACGCGCACGCAGCCGGAGGAATCGAAGCGCATCAGCTTGTTGAAATTGCCCTGCTGCGGCGTGTCATGCATGTAAACCGCGTAGGGATTGGGAAAATTGATCTTGGTCGAGGACATGGCGTTGATCTTGCCCGGGTCCTGACGGAACATCAGCTTGACCGCATCGTCGGTGTTCCAGTCGACGCTTTCCGGCGGCACTTCCTGGCGCTGTTCGTTGAACAGGCGGATCTTGTTGCGCGTGAGGTATGTCGGGTCCTTGCGCATCAGCGGGATAATATCCTTCTGGATGATCGACTTCGGTGCCGTCCAGTAAGGGTTGAGAATGACTTCGGAGATCTTGGAGTCGAGAATCGGCGTCTGGCGGTCGATCTTGCCGACAATGGCCGTATGGCGCTGCACGACGCGGCCGCCCTCGACGGCCTCGATCTGCGCGGCCGGAATATTGACCATGACATAGCGGGCGCCCTGGTTGGCAGCGGCGAGCGTGCGCACGCGCTCCAGATTGGTCTGCAGCTGGCCGAGCCGGATATTGGCCGGAATGTTCATGGCGGCAATGGTGAACTGGCCCATGACACCATCAGCGGGAAGGCCGTGACGGGTCTGGAAACGCTTCACCGCCGCATCGACATAGGTGTCGAACGAATTGGAAATGCCGGCGCTCGCGGACAGATCGCCCGATACCATCAGGCGCTTGCGCAGGATGGAAACGGAAGGATCGACAACGCCAAGTTGCAGTTTGGTGGTAACCGGCACGTTCGGCCAGCCGCCACCGGCAACGATCTGGTTGTAGCTGTTGATGGCCGCCTGAATGAAGGACACCGTCTCGGGGCTGGCAATCGGCTGGAAGCTGGCCACCTTGGCATGGGCGCTGGAGCGTGCGTCGAACTGATCGTCCCAGTTGCCGCGGCGTGGAGAAGCAAGGATGTCGTTGATTGCGGCATCTTCCGCCCAGGCGGACGATGCAATGGCAGCCAAACCAGCTGTTGCCACGCCCGTGAGGAATGTGCGGCGATCAAGCGCTGATGATCCTAGTTTCTTCATAGTATTGCCCAACCCAATTGGAAGTTCTGTAACCAACCCGTCGCCTCATAACGCAGAACACGGATTATGGTTTCCAAAATTATCAGGAACACCCTTAATAAACAGCAACTTTTGCACTGATCGCGTTATCGTGATGGTTCGAGCGCCGATCAGCCCGTGCGGAGGCCGCTATTTAAGCTTCACTGAATTATGGAATAACTCAAAACGCCTTTCCACGCCATTATGGCGGATTGATGACTTTTGGCCCGCAGGCACAGCCCTGCACAGCAAAGCCCGCCTTCGCTGTCACGCGAAGCCGGGCTTTTGTTTGACAGTGGTTTCGAGGATTACATGCGGTAGGCGATGGTATCGTTCCAGAAGCGGTCGAGACGCTGCAACGCCTTGTTCATCGACTGGAATTCTTCCGCCTTGATACCGCCGACATGCTCGATCGACGCCACGTGACGCTCGTAAAGGCCTGCAACCAGTTCGGCCACTTCATTGCCCTTCTCCGTCAGGCTGACGCGAACCGACCGGCGGTCGGTGCGTGAACGCTCGTGGGAGATGAAGCCGAGCTCGACCAGTTTCTTCAGATTGTAGGACACGTTCGAGCCGAGATAGTAACCGCGGCTGCGCAGTTCACCGGCGGTCAGTTCAGCATTGCCGATGTTGAAAAGCAGCAATGCCTGGATGGCGTTGATGTCACTGCGGCCGTTGCGGTCGAATTCATCTTTGACAACGTCAAGTAAACGACGATGCAAACGTTCGACCAACTGAAGTGCTTCAAGATAAAGAGTCCGCAATGCTGTATCATTCACGGTCGCATGCGGGCTCGTGCCAGACTTTCTCTGTATGTTGTTCATAATACCTGCCTCACTGTTGTTTCGGTGTATTTTTCTCACCGTTGAGGCAACACTATCGAATACGCATAAAATTCGAATTAAAACTCAGACTTAACAGTACCTTACCACGAGGCATGCAATTTCAGGCTTAATGAAGACTTACCGCTGCGGCATGGCCTGCTGGCGCTTCTGCAGCAAAAGCACGATACGGAAGGCGATATAGAGCAAGGCGACGCAGCCATGGATAACGGCGATTGCGGGCCGGTAATAAAAGTATTCCCAGAACACCGTGAACATCAGCGTCTCACCCGCGGCAGCCACGAACCAGATGACGGGACCCCAGGAAACCATCATCCAGAGCCCGGTCGCCGCCACGGGAAACAGCATGGCCAGCGACACGGACGCCACCTTCCATTGCCAGGGCATCAGGTCGAAGCGCCAGAGCAGCCCGTCGTAATAGCCCATGATCTGCACCCAGTAACCGACACCGGCCGCGAGGCAATACAGCGACACCAAACGCAGCAGCCAGATGAATCCGGTCTGGGCCAGGGTCGAATCGAAGGGCAGATGGGTGGGCTTCTCGATCATGTAAGCTGCAGTTCCCGCTCGCCCAGCGGCGCGAAATAAGCGTCCACCAGCTCCGGCGTCACGTCTTCGACCGTTGCCGGCTGCCAGACCGGCGCATTGTCCTTATCGACCAGCAGCGCCCGGACACCTTCATAGAAATCATGGTTTTCCAGCATTCGGGACAGGATCCGGTATTCCATCTGCATGCATTGATCCATGTCGAGATCACGTCCTTCTTCGATCTGCCTGAACGTCACGTGCAGGCTGGTGGGAGAACGTGTCCTGACGATATCCAGAACGCGCTGCGCATCCTCGTTTCCGTTCACGCCAGCGGCAGCCAGGCGAATGAGACAACCGCCAAGCGTTTGCGAATCGAAGAGCACGCCGATCATATCGCGTATTTTTTCACTGGTTTCATAGTCCGGATTGATCGTTTTGCCGTGCAAGGCTTCCGCCGGGTCGCCTGTTTTGATCAGGCTATGGCGGATCGCCTCCTTGTCCTGCGCCCGGATCGCATGGGTGGCAATGCCGCTCTGCAGGCAATCGCCCTGGCGGATACGGTTGCCGGTCAGGGCAAGATAGGTGCCGAAATGCTCGGGCAAATGCGGCAGGAAGGCGCTGCCGCCCACATCGGGAAAGAAGCCGATGCCGACTTCCGGCATGGCGAACATGACATTTTCCGTGACGATCCGGTGCGAGCCATGCACGGAAATGCCGACGCCACCGCCCATGACGATGCCGTCGATCAGGGAAACATAAGGTTTTGGAAAGTGGCGGATGAAGGCGTTGAGCCGGTACTCGTCGTAAAAGAAGTCATAGAGCGGCTTGCCCGCCTGCCCCGCATGGTAGACGGCAAGAATATCGCCGCCCGCACAAAAGGCGCGGCCTTCCCCCTCAACGACAACGCAGGCGATATCGGGATCGGCGGCCCAGGCCTGCAGGGCGCGATGCATCGCCCGGACCATGATCGGGGTCAGGGCATTGAGGGCTTTCGGGCGTGTCAAACGAACCAGTCCGGCCTTGCCCCTGGTTTCGAATACTATTTCGCCTTCGCCGCCGAAATCGATTTCCATGCACCCCTCCTCATTGATTATTATGAGGTTAGGAAACTCCGGCGCACCGCGTCAATGGATCACATCTGTTGCCAAGCATCTTGGTCCGAGGGGGGAAGCCTGTTAAAACACTTCTAAACAACAGCAGAAAGTCCGCTGCACGCGGATAAGGCAGCCATCATGAACAAAGTTTCCCCTTTTCATGCCAGCACCGGCAGGACCGTCGATGAAATCACGCAGAGCCGCCGCCTGCGCCGCATGCGCAAGGCCGACTGGTCGCGCCGCCTGGTTCAGGAGAACCAGCTGACGGTGAATGACCTGATCTGGCCGATCTTTCTGTGCGAGGGAACGAATCGCCGTGAAGACATTGCCGCCATGCCCGGCGTGCAGCGCTTTTCTGTGGATATGGCCGCGCGCGAGGCGGAACGTGCCGCAAAGCTCGGCATTCCGGCCATTGCCACCTTCGCCAATATCGACCCGGCGCTGCGCGATGAGACGGGATCGGGCATTCTCGATGCCGACAACCTGATCAACCGCGCCACCCGCGCCATCAAGGACGCAGTGCCGGAAATCGGCATGATCACCGATGTGGCGCTCGACCCGTTCACCAGTCATGGCCATGACGGCATTCTGCGCGACGGCATCATCGTCAATGACGAGACGGTGGCGCAGATCACCCGCGGCGCCGTGCTGCAGGCAGCGGCCGGTGCCGATATCATTGCACCGTCCGACATGATGGATGGCCGTATCGGCGCCATCCGCGAAGCGCTGGACCAGAATGGTTTCCAGGATGTGGCGATCATGGCCTATGCCACCAAGTTCGCATCGGCCTTCTATGGCCCCTACCGCGAAGCCATCGGCACGTCGGGACGCCTGAAGGGCGACAAGAAGACCTATTACATCGATCCGGCCAACACGGACGAGGCGATCCGCGAAGCGGAGCAGGATCTGGCGGAAGGCGCGGATTCACTGATGGTCAAGCCCGGCCTGCCCTATCTCGACATCATCCACCGGCTCAAGCAGACATTCTCCGTCCCGACATTCGCCTATCAGGTGTCCGGCGAATACACGATGATCAAGGCTGCCGGCGCCAATGGCTGGATCGACGAGGAACGGGTGATGATGGAAACGCTGCTGGCGTTCAAGCGTGCCGGTTGCGACGGCATCCTGACCTATTTCGCCCCGCTTGTCGCCGAGCGCCTGAAAGCCGGCCTGTAAAAAAATCTGCTTGAATTTCCATTCTGGAGTTCCCACGTTCTGCAGCACGGCACTGTGTCCGTGTGTTTGAAACGGGAAACGAAATGAATACGAGCGCGCTTGACGGCGAAATAATCACCAACCGCCTGGATGACTGGCGGATGTATCAGGGCGTGCGGTCCAGCCGCGTTTTCGCGTTCCTGATGGATTATGTCATCGTGTTTTTCCTGTGCATCCCGGTCGCGATCGTCATCGCCATTCTGGGTGTTGCAACGCTTGGCCTTGGATGGATGCTGTACGGCATCATGTTCCCGGCCGTGGCGCTCGCCTATGTGGCGACAACACTCGGCGGACCGCGCCAGGCAACCAAGGGCATGCAGATGATGGGCCTCCGGCTCGAACGTCTTGACGGCCAGAAGGTCGATGGCCTGCTTGCGATCGTCCATACGGTGCTGTTCTGGGGATTGAATGTGGTACTGACACCGCTTATCCTGCTCGCAACTTTCGTTGTCGACCGCAAACGCACGGTCCACGATCTTCTTCTTGGTACGGTCGTCGTACGCGCATATCATTAATCCAGAAGGCTCCCGTCGGGAGCCTTCTTCCTTTACCGGCCACATCCATGACACATCTCAGGCTTGCTGCTCTCGCCGCAATGGCATTTGCATTCTATGGTTCCGGACTTGGCGACAGCATCGCTGCTTCGCCGGCCGGACGGTTTTGCGGCGAGGTGATTTCAAGCGGCGACTACCGGGATGTCGTCACGGCGCTCAATGTGGATCGTGATGGCCGCATATCGGGCACATACCAGATCGAAGCGCGCGATGGCCTCGTCATGGGAACCCTCGCGGAAAAAGATCCGGCCAAGGGAACCGAGCGCACGATGGTCTGGGTCGACAAATACGGCTCGGGTCTGCTGACCATTCGCTTTTCCAACGATTACCGTTCCTTCGCCGGCCGCTGGGGCCGTACGGTCGACGGCAAGGCGGACGCGCCGAGCCATTCATGGAACGGCCAGCCCTGCTACAATCTCAATGACGAGCACGGCTGACATTTTGCTTGGCACCTCGGTCCTGGCCGTAACGTTTGCAACGACGACCCGCGACATTCACATCTGAATGCAATATAATTGAATTGACGTTTTCGGGGGTCTTACGATTCTATAGGGGTTGCAGACTGTTCCAGGATAACGAATGACGCATCAACCGCAGCAATCACCGCAGTTCTTCCTGACAGCACCCTCGCCCTGTCCTTATCTGGAAGGGCAATTGGAGCGCAAGGTTTTTACACACCTCGTCGGCGGGCGCGCCGCCGAGCTGAATGATCTCCTGACCCAGGGCGGTTTCCGCCGCTCCCAGAACATTGCCTACCGTCCGGCCTGCGAGAATTGCCGGGCCTGCGTTTCCGTGCGGATTCTGGCCGGGGAGTTCAAGCAGGACAAATCCATGCGCCGGGTCTGGAACCACAACCGGGACCTGATCGGCAATATCCACCAGGCGGAGCCTTCGACCGAACAATACGCCCTCTTCCGGCGCTATCTCGATGCGCGGCACAACAAGGGCGGCATGTCGGAAATGACGGTGCTCGACTATGCGATGATGGTCGAAGACACCCACGTCCCCACCCAGATCATCGAATACCGCCGCCGCGGGCCGGATTCCTTCATCACCAAGAAGGGCGAAGGCGAGCTGATCGCCGTGGCGCTGACCGATGTCATGGGCGACGGGTTGTCGATGGTCTATTCCTTCTTCAATCCGGATTACGCCGACCGTTCGCTCGGCACCTTCATGATCCTCGATCATATCCAGCGCGCCGCTGCCGCCGGCCTCCCGCATGTCTATCTCGGCTACTGGGTCGAGGGCTCGCGCAAGATGCAGTACAAAATCCGCTACAAGCCCCAGGAACATCTGGGCCCGAAGGGCTGGGAACGCCGCGATTGAGCTGGGTTGTAGCACATCCTATTGCAATTCACCCCCCTCTGGGCTGCCGCCCATCTCCCCCACAAGGGGGAGATCACATCGACATCAATAGTTTACCAGTTTTGCTGCCTTTGAGATTAACTGAAACAGCTGTGAAGGCTGATCTCCCCCCTTGTGGGGGAGATGTCCGGCAGGACAGAGGGGGTGACCGATTGGTTCCAGCACCGCTTACCCGTTTCCTTCGAAACAGATTAATGAATCCCGGCCCTAGAATAAGCCAGCGCTTGCGGCTAATGCTCGGGCCTCAAAACAAGAAAAAGACTTGGAAAGTCAGAGGAAATGTCCCAACCGCATCTCGATCACCGCAAGGGCCTGCTCATCACGGGCATAGGCGGGCTGATACTCTCCGTCGATATCCCGCTGCTGCGCCTCGGCCAGGGGGAAACCTGGTCGACGCTGCTCCTGCGCAGCGGCACGACCTTTATCTGCGCCCTGATCATCTGGGCGGTGTGGAGCATGGTGACCGGCCGGGTCAAAACCATCCTGCCGGGGCGGATCGGCTTTGCCGTGGCCGGGCTTTACGGCCTGGGCTCGATCTTCTTCATGATCGCCGTCTACAACACCTCGACGGCCAACCTTGTCTTCATCCTGGCGTTCAACACGGTGTTTGCCGCGCTGCTTTCCTGGATTTTCCTGAAGGAGCGCCCGAAAACCGCAACCTTCGTCGCCATGTTCTTCATGCTGATCGGCGTGGGGATTATCGTGCGCGAGGGCCTGTCATCGGGGCACCTGTTCGGCAATATCATCGCCCTGATGTCGACATTCTTCCTCGCCTCCGCCATCACGGTGACCCGCGCCTCGAAGAAGGATATGAGCTTTGCGGCCATTATCGGCACCGTCCTGCCGATGACCGTGGCGATTTTCATGGTTTCACAGCACGGATTTTCCGTCGCGGCGCCCGGCTGGATCATCTTCAACGGCGCCGTGGTGACGACAATCGCCTTTGCCTGCCTGGCGACCGGCCCGCGCTTCCTGTCCGGGCCTGAAGTGGCGATGTTTTATCTCCTGGAGACGGTTCTGGCGCCGATCTGGGTCTGGCTGGTCTTTGCCGAACGTCCGAGCGACCCCACCCTGCTCGGCGGCATCATCATCATCACCACGCTGGTCAGCCATTCGATCTGGCAGATGCACAGCGCCCGCAAGCGCTCGCGGATGGCGGCGTTCCGCCACCCGATCTGAGAACCCCTATTCGGCTGCCTCGCTGGCGTAGCCCGGTGCCGGATAGGCGGGCACGGTACGCACGCCAGGGCGTGCGGCTGCTTCGGCTTCGTCCGGCTTGTTCGGACGGAAGCCCCAATGGAACGCACGCGCCATCCAGCGGCTGAGATCATCCATGATCGTGTAGAAGGATGGCACGAACACCAGCGACAGGACGGTCGAGATCAGCAGCCCGCCGATCACCGCGATGGCCATGGGCGCCCGGAACTCGCCGCCGTCGCCGAAGGCCAGCGCCGCCGGCACCATGCCCGCGGACATGGCAATCGTCGTCATGACAATGGGACGGATGCGCTTGCGGCCCGCATCGATGATGGCCTCATTGCGCGGAATGCCGTGCTTGACCTCTTCAATGGCAAAATCGACCAGCATTATGGCATTCTTGGTGACAATGCCCATCAGCATGAGAATACCGATGACCACGGCCATGGATACGGAATTGTTGGTGAGCAGCAGGGCGGCGGCCACACCGGCAATCGACAACGGCAATGACATCAGGATGGTGAAGGCATGGAAGATACTGCCGAAGAGCAGGATCAGCACCACGAACACCAGCATCAGGCCCATGATCATCGCATCGCGGAAACCGGCAAAAACCTCGCCCATGACTTCAGCGTCGCCGGTTTCCTGAATGCGCACGCCGTCCGGCATGGATTTGACCTGCGGCAAGCCCTTGACGATGGAAAGCCCCTCGCCGATCTCCTTGCCGCCGGCCATGTTGGCGCCGACAACGACGCGCCGTTGGCGGTTGAAGCGTTCGATGGACGACGGTCCCTGACCGAAACTGACCTGCGCGATGGATGCCAGCGGCACCACGACGCCGGATGGGGCGGTCACGGTCAGCGTGTTCAAGACAGTCAGGTCGCGGCGGGCGTCCTCGGTCAGCTGAACCCGGATCGGAATCTGCCGGTCACCCACGGTGTATTTCGCCAGATTGGCATCGAGGTCGCCAAGCGTCGCCACGCGCAGCGCATCGGAAACGGCCGACGTGGACAGGCCAAGCTCGGCCAGCTTGTCCATGCGCGGTGTCACGATGATTTCCGGACGGTCCAGCGCAGCGCTGGAGGACACCGCCTGGAAGCTGCCCGTTGCCGTCATGCCGCTCTGCATGGACCGGGCCTGCTCGCTCACCTTCTGCCCGTCCGTACCGATGACGCCGACGGCAAATTCGCGCTCGCCGCGATCATTGACAAAGTTGGCGCGCAGATCCGGCACTTCGGAAAGCTTGGCGAAAATCTCGGCTTCGATCTGCTTCTGGCTCCGGCTGCGCTCGCTCTTGTGGCTGAGCTTGACGATCATGGTCGCGCGGCGCGTGTCCGTCTCGCCCTTTGGCGACGACCCGCCGACGACATAGGTCTGCTGCACTTCCGGGATTTCCCGGACCCGCAGCGCCGCTTCATCGGTGACGCGGCGGGTTTCATCGATGCGTGAACCCGGCGTCAACTCGAGATTGACCGCCACGCGCGCCTCGTCCTGTGCCGGGACAAACCCGGATGGCAGGAACCCCATGGCCCAGATGGCCGTTGCAAATAGCAGGACGCCGCTGATCAGCGTCAGCCAGCGATAGCGCAGCGTCACGCCAAGGAAGCGTGTATAGGCGCCAACCCAGCCGGTGTCATTGTCCTCATGGTGCAGGTTCTTGCCGTCGCGCAGGAGATAGGCGGTCATCATCGGCGTGATCAGGCGCGCAACCAGCAGCGAGAAGAACACCGCCACGGCGACCGTCAGGCCGAACTGCTTGAAATATTGTCCGGCAATGCCGCTCATGAAGCTGACCGGCGCAAACACCGCAATGATCGTCACGGAAATCGCGATAACCGCAAGTCCGATTTCGTCGGCCGCCTCCAGCGACGCGCGGTAAGGCGATTTGCCCGACCGCATGTGCCGGACGATGTTCTCGATCTCCACGATGGCGTCGTCGACGAGAATACCCGTCACCAGCGTGATGCCGAGCAGGCTGATCAGGTTCAGCGAAAAACCGAGCATATCGATGGCCCAGAATGTCGGGATGGCGGACAGAGGCAGGGCAATCGCCGCGATCAGCGTCGCGCGGATATTGCGCAGGAACAGGAAGACCACGACGATCGACAGCAGCGCGCCTTCGACCAGCGAGCTCATGGCGGCTTCATAATTGCCGTAGGTGTAGTTCACCGCATTGTCGATGATGCTGAACCGCACATCGGGGTATTTCTGCGTCAGCAGGTCCATGCGGTCCTGAACCCGCTTGAACACATCCGCATCGCTGGCACCCTTGGCGCGGAACACGCCGAGGGACACCACGGTCTGGTTGTTGACCCGGGCAAAGGATTTGGGTTCCTGGAACGAATCCGACACGGTGCCGATGGCATCCAGCCGGACAGAGCGGCCGCCGGCCAGCGGAATTTCGACGCTGCGCAGGTCGTCCAGCGTGCGGGATGCGCCAGGGGTACGGATGGTCTGCGGGGTTGACCCCAGATCGCCGCGCCCGCCGGTCAGATCGGCATTCATCGATTTCAGCGCGCGGTTGACGTCAAATGCGGTCACGCCCAATGCCGTCAGACGGTCCGGATCGAGCGAGACGCGGATTTCCCGCGTCACGCCGCCATAGCGTTCGACACGGCCGACACCCTTGACGCCCTGGATATCGCGCAGAATCTTGTCGTCGACAAACCAGGACAGTTCCTCGGATGTCATCGCCGGCGCGGAAATCGCATAGGTCAGGATTGATGACCCCTCGACATCGACAGAGCTGACAATGGGTTCCTTGATCGTGGCAGGCAGATCGCTGCGGATACGGGTGACCGCATCCTTGACATCGTTGAGCGCCTTCTGCGTATCCACTTCGAGGCGGAACTCGACGAGCGTCGTCGAAATGCCTTCGGTCAGCGTGGTGGTGACGTTCTTCACGCCGGTGATGTTGGCAACCGAATCCTCCACGCGCTTGGCGATCTGGGTTTCCAGCTCGCTCGGCGCAACGCCGGGATCGGTGACCGCCACGGAAATCAGGGGAACATCGATATTGGGAAAGCGGGTGATCGGCAGCTTGGAAAAGCTCATCAGGCCGAGAACGACGAGCACGACAAACAGCAGGATCGACGGAACCGGATTGCGGATCGACCAGGCGGAAATGTTCCAGTTCATTTGACTGCCCCCGTCGTTTCCGCGGCAATGCGCATGGGCGTCACCCGGTCGCCATTGGCAACGAACGTACCGGCCCGCGCGACAACCTCTTCGCCGTCGGCAAGCCCGTCGAGCACTTCCACAGCGCGGTCATTGCGGATGCCGAGGGTGACCTTGCGCGTGTCGACCACGCCGTCCTTGACCACCTGCACAAGGGCCGTCGGGCCGCGATAGACAACGGCCGAGAGCGGGACGCTGACGCCATTGCGCCGGGTCAATTCGATGACCGCACGGGCAAAGTTGCCGGGCCGGATCGCGTCATTGTGCTCCAGTGAAATCTTCACCGCACCGAGGCGCGAGCTTGCGGTGATTTCCGGGGAGATGAGGCGCACCCGGCCGGAAACCGGCTGCTCCATGCCGGACACGCGCACAGCCACCGGCATGTCAGGCTTGAGGCGCGGCAAATCCACTTCCGGTATATTGGCCGAAAGTTCGAACTCGCCGTCGCGGGCGATGCGGAACAGCGGACCGGCATTCATCGACACAATGCCGCCAAGCAGTGCATTGCGGCTGAGAACGACGCCGGTCGTCGGTGCCTTGACGTCGGCCTTTTCGATGCGCAGCAGAACGTCGCGTTTCTGCGCGGCCACCAATTGCAGCTGCGACTGGCTGGCAACCAGCGCCTGCCGGGATGTGTTGAGCCGGGCATTGGCGCTGTCATAGGCGTTGGTGGCATTGTCGAAATCGGCTTTGGAGGTGATGCCCTTGGCCGACAGGGCGCGGGCGCGGTCGAGCGCTTCCTGGGCCTGCCGGACGGCGATCTGCGCATCGACGATCTGCGCCTCCGACTGGGCGATGGATGCTTCGGCCTGGGCGCGCTGCGCCTCGATCTGCGCCAGCTGGATTTCGAGGGATGATTTGTCGAGGCGGGCGATGATGTCGCCCTCCTTCACCCGGTCACCCTGATCGGCGCCGAGTTCGAGCACGATCAGCCCCGTCACATCGGTTCCCACGGCAACTTCCTGACGCGGAACGATGGTGCCGGTGACGGTGATGGACGCGACCATCTCGGTCTCGACGGCCGGAATGACATTGATGACCGGCGGCTTGACCGCCTGTACGGCCGTCTTGTCCTCGGCCATGGCGGCAGGGACGAGCGCGGCGGTGAGGCCGAGGGCCAGAACGACGGATGCCAGAAGTTTAGTGCGACGGTTGCGCATCGGATTACCTGATCAAAAGAGGTATTTGCTGGATCGTTATGTCAGTATTTATGCTTGCACGGGGCGCAGGATGCCGACCGCAAGAGCGCGGAACATCGGCTCCAGCGCCTCGACAGGCACACCCTGTGCCGGAAAATTCCGCATGATGATCCCCTCGCCCATGGCGGCAAGGCTCGCCACGACAAGCTCCAGGTCACCGACGGGATCAATCTCGCCCCGGGCCTTGGCGGCACCGACGGCCGACAGAAGCTTTTCGCGCATCTGCCCTTCATAAAGCTCGCACTGGGCCGCAACGGCTTCGTTGCGGATGGCTTCCGCCCGCACCTCGGCAAAAAGCCGCGCGCTGGCGTCGTCAACGCCGTTCGCCGACTTCTGGCGAACGTGGTCGAGACCCACCATCACAAGCGCATCGATGATGTTGCCGTACCCGCTCATGCGGTCGAGAATTTCGGCACTTGCCTTGCGATGGCCCGCGACGATGGCTTCGATCAGGGATTCTTTCGAGGGGAAATAACGGTAAAGCGCACCGGGGCTCATGCCGGCCTCGGAGCAGATGTCATTCATCGATGCGCCACGAAAGCCCGCACGGACAAAACAGTTGGTGGCGGCTTCAAGGATGCGCGCTTCCTGCACTTCGCGGTTCTGCGCCCGCTTGCCGAACAGCTTGGCGACAAAACAACCGGATTCCCTGTCCGATCCGTCATCGGTCAGGAGCTTCGATTGCTTTGGCAGAATACTGTCGGTCACGAGGTACCACAAAAAAGAGCGAATGTTCACTCTCATTTATAGCGAAACGTAAAACCGGTCAATACGAGAATGAACGCTCTCGTTTAATTTTTCAATCAGCCGTCACATCGATGTTAGGAAAACTTGCCCGAGCGCGGGAAACCCTTCGGCACCATGCGGCCGGCGGAAGCACGCGGCCCGATCCATTCGGCCAGTTCTTCCCGGCTGCGCGTGAACGTCCGGTCCGCTGCATCCTGCCATGTGAGCCCCCGCTCCATGGCAAAGACGCGGATATCGGAGACGCCGCCATCCTTGTAGCGCTGCAGGCGTACGCCTTTGCCACGCCCGAGTTCGGGGATTTCCGACAGCGGGAACACCAGCATCTTGCGGTTCTCGCCGACGATCGCCACGCTGTCGCCGGTGACGGGAATGCAATGGCGCGCCTCATCCGGCGCCTTGACGTTCATCACCTGCCTGCCCTTGCGGGTATTGGCCATGACATCCGCCTCCGGCACGAGGAAGCCGTTGCCGTCATGGGATGACAGCAGCAGCTGGCGTCCGGGGTTGTGCACGAAGGCCGTGACGATGTCCTGATCGTTCTCCATATCCACGATGATGCGGATCGGCTCGCCATGACCGCGCCCGCCGGGCAGGCTGTTGGCGCCGATGGTGTAGAACTTGCCGCCGGTGGTCAGGATCAGAATCCGGTCCGTGGTTTCCGCGTGGAATGCCAGCTTGAGCTTGTCGCCCTCCTTGAAGGTCAGCGACGAGAAATCGGGCAGATGCCCCTTCATGGCGCGCAGCCAGCCCTTTTCCGAGACGACGACCGTCACCGGCTCCTTCTCGATCATGGCATGGTGAATATCGGCCTGGTCATGCTGCGGCGCATCGGCAAAGGTGGTGCGTCGCTTGCCGAGCGGTGTGTCGGCCGCATATTTCTTCTGCATTTCGGCGATCTGCCAGGAAATGGTCTGCCACTGCTTGGCATCGGAACCCAGCAACTGCTCGATTTCGCCCTTTTCGGCGGTCAGCCCGTCGAATTCCTTGCGGATCTCGAATTCCTCGAGCTTGCGCAACGACCGCAGGCGCATGTTCAGGACCGCTTCCGCCTGAACATCGCTCAGCCCGAAACGGGTCATCATTTCCTGCTTGGGCTCATCCTCCTCGCGGATGATGCGGATCACCTCGTCCAGGTTGAGATAGGCAATCAGGAAACCGCCGAGAATTTCCAGGCGACGCTCGATCTCGGCCAGCCGGTGGCGCGAACGGCGGATGAGGACATCCTTGCGGTGTTCGAGCCATTGCTTGAGCACGTCGCGCAGCGACAGGACGTTGGGCACCTTGCCGTTCGAGAGAACATTCATATTCAGGGGAAAGCGTGTTTCCAGCTCGGACAGCTTGAACAGGGATTCCATCAGAATGTCGGGATTGACGCTGCGGCTCTTCGGTTCGAGCACGATGCGCACATCCTCGGTGGATTCGTCGCGCACATCATCCAGCAAGGGAATTTTCTTGGCGATCAGGAGCTCGGCGATCTTTTCGATCAGCCGGGATTTCTGCACCTGATAGGGAATTTCGGTGATGACGACGATCCAGGTGCCGCGCCCCTGATCCTCCACATGCCAGCGGGCGCGCAGGCGGAAACCGCCGCGCCCGGTCTTGTAGGCATCGAGAATGGCATCGGCGCTTTCGACAAGCACGCCACCGGTCGGGAAATCCGGCCCGCGCACCCTGGTCCTGGTGTGATCCTCGGGATCATCCTCCAGCGACATCAGCTCTTCGACCGTCGCCTCGGGATGCTTGATCAGGTGCAGGGCAGCGGCGCAGAGTTCCGACACATTGTGCGGCGGGATCGACGTGGCCATACCAACCGCAATACCGGACGAGCCGTTGGCGAGCAGGTTCGGGAAGGCGCCGGGAAGAACGATCGGTTCTTCGTCTTCCTCGTTGTAGGTCGGGCGGAAGTCGACGGCATCCTCGGTAATGCCTTCGAGAAGCAGCATGGCGACGTCGGTCATCCGCGCTTCGGTATAGCGCATGGCCGCCGGGTTATCGCCGTCGATATTGCCGAAATTGCCCTGCCCGTCGACAACGGGATAACGCACGGCGAAATCCTGCGACAGGCGCACCAGCGCATCATAGATCGACTGGTCGCCATGCGGGTGGAACTTGCCCATGACCTCGCCGACGATGCGGGCGCATTTGGCATAGGACTGGTCGGGCGAAAGCCGCAACAGCCGCATCGCATGCATGATTCTGCGGTGGACGGGTTTGAGCCCGTCGCGCACATCCGGCAGGGCACGGTTCATGATTGTCGAAAGCGCGTAGGCCAGATAGCGTTCTTCCAGCGCGGCTTTCAGATCAACCGGTTCAATATTATCGTCGCCATTGTCTGGCGGAATCAGGCTTTTTCCCATGTCAATGGGTTATCAACTCACCGATTCACGGGCAAGCAATGATTCGCTCAGATCACAGCCTGTTGCCTATCGTGATGGGCAAAAAATGGGCAGGGCTTGCGTCCACCCGCCAAATCTGACTTTCTACCGCCCAATTGGCCCGATTTCGCAGGGAAAGACTGTCATAGTTTTGCCGCGCGGCATGGGATAGATTTGTTTACCGAGCAAAACAAGGAACACACTATGCGTCCAACCTACTCTCTGAAATCCGGCTTGCACCTCATGGCTGCGACCACTGCACTTGTCGTTGTCTTTGCCGGTTCAGCCTATGCGGTGGACGGCAATGCGGTGGCTGCCCGCCTGAAGGGTATCTATTCCCAGTATGGTGCTACGCTTGAGTACGGCAATGTGGAAAGCAGCGGCACAACGGTTGTTCTGAAGGATACAAAAGTATCAGGCAAAGACGATAAGGAAAGCTTCAAAGTTGGCGATGTGACGCTTAGCGATATTGCTGATGCTGATGGAGGAGCATTCAAAGTCGGACTGATTACCGTGCCGGATATTGATCACACATCCAAGGAAGAGGCCAACGGCAGAGTCATTATTCAGGGCATCAGTATTGAAGGTGTTATGCTTCCGCCTGAAAACTCGACCGACCCACTCGCACAAGTTCTCCAGTTCGAAAAAGCCGAGATAAAACACGTCGCTGTCTCCGCGAACGGCAAGGAGGCTCTTACTCTGGATGCTCTGTCTGGTATCCGTTCGCCCCTTTCCGCAACGACGCCGATGAAATTCACATCCAACATCGGAAGTTTTAAAGCTGACCTGTCTGAAGTCCAGGATCCGAAAACCAAAGATGCTCTGAAAGCGCTTGGTTACGAGACTCTTTCCGGAAAGTTCGACATGGGCGGCACCTGGAATACCTCTGATGGCCGCATCAACGTCGAGAAAATGGACGTCACGTTCGATAATGCGGGTGCTTTGGGTATAAAAATTGATCTTGCCGGCATCACTCCCGATTTCGTCAAAAATGTCAAAGAGGCGACAAAGAATGTGGACGGCAAGCCAGACGATGCCAAGGGCATGGCCATGCTCGGCCTGATGCAGCAGTTGAGCTTCACCGGCGCATCGATCCGCTTCGACGATGCTTCGCTCACCAACAAGGCTCTCGACTACGCTGCCAAGCAGCAGGGCGCCAAGCGCACCGACCTGGTCAACCAGGGCAAGGCCATCCTGCCGATGATGGCAGCGCAGCTCGGCAATGCCGAATTTGCCCAGGCCCTGGGAACAGCGGTCAGCGCCTATCTCGACAGCCCGAAGAACATCGAGATCAAGGCCGCCCCGGCCAAGCCCGTGCCGTTTGCCATCATTGCAGCCGGCGGCATGGCCGATCCGAAGTCGCTGATCAAGACGCTCGGCGTCACGGTCAACGCCAACCAGTAATCGATAGAGACGGCAAAGAAAAAGCCCGGCGAGATGCCGGGCTTTTTTGTTTGTCCAGAGTCGGTTGGAAAGGGTTTTTAATCCTCTTTCTTCATCGGCGCGAGGCGGATGTTGAGGTCGCGCAGCTGCGCTGGCGACACATCCGACGGCGCGTTCATCAGCAGATCGTAGGCCTGCTGGTTCATCGGGAACATGGTGATCTCGCGCAGGTTCTTGGCACCCACGAGCAGCATCACGATGCGGTCGATACCGGCCGCCATGCCGCCATGCGGCGGTGCGCCATACTGGAACGCGCGGTAGAGGCCGCCAAAGCGCTCTTCCACGGTTTCCCGCGAATGGCCGACCGCCTCGAATGCCTTCACCATGGTTTCCGGCAGATGGTTGCGGATGCCGCCCGAGGAAATCTCGAAGCCGTTGCAGACGAGATCGTACTGGAACGCCTTGATCGTCAGCGGGTCCTGGTGCTCCAGCGCGTCCATGCCGCCCTGCGGCATGGAGAACGGGTTGTGGGCGAAATCGATCTTCTTCTCGCCTTCCAGCCATTCGAAGAACGGGAAGTCGACAATCCAGGCAAGCTTGAACTGGTCGCGGTCGACGAGGTTGAGTTCTTCGCCCGCACGGGTGCGTGCGGCACCGGCAAAGGAGACGAACTTCTTGGGATCGCCCGCAACGAAGAATGCCGCGTCGCCATCGTCCAGACCCAACTGCACGCGCAAGGCTTCGGTGCGTTCCGGTCCGATGTTCTTGGCCAGCGGACCGGCGCCCTCAAGCGCTTCACCTTCCTTGCGCCAGAAGATATAGCCGAGGCCCGGCTGGCCCTCGCCCTGCGCCCAGGAGTTCATGCGGTCGCAGAAGGCGCGCGAGCCGCCTGTCTTGGCCGGGATCGCCCAGATTTCCACCTTCGGATCGTTGGCGATCATGTTGGCGAAAACCTTGAAGCCGGAACCGGCGAAATGCTCGGTCACGGCCTGCATCTCGATCGGGTTGCGCAGGTCTGGCTTGTCCGAACCGTATTTGCGCATGGCATCGTCATAGGCGATGCGCGGGAACTGCTGCGTGACCGGTTTGCCCTCGGCAAATTCCTCGAACACACCGCGCAGGACCGGCTCCATCGTCGACAGCACGTCTTCCTGCTCGACAAAGCTCATTTCGACGTCGAGCTGGTAGAACTCGCCCGGCAGGCGGTCGGCACGCGGATCTTCGTCGCGGAAGCAGGGTGCGATCTGGAAGTAGCGGTCGAAACCGGACATCATGATCAGCTGCTTGTACTGCTGCGGCGCCTGCGGCAGGGCATAGAACTTGCCGGGATGAATGCGGCTGGGCACGAGGAAGTCGCGCGCACCTTCCGGCGACGATGCCGTCAGGATCGGCGTCGAGAATTCGGTGAAGCCGATCTCGGTCATGCGGCGGCGCATGGCGGCGATGATCTTGGTGCGCGACATGATGTTCTTGTGCAGCGTGTCGCGGCGCAGATCGAGGAAGCGGTACTTCAGGCGGATGTCTTCCGGATAGTCCAGCTCGCCGAACACCGGCAGCGGCAGTTCCTTGGCGGCGGACAGGATTTCGATCTCGCGGGCAAACACCTCGATCTCGCCCGTCGGCATGGTGGCATTGACCGTATCATCCGTGCGGGCCTTCACTTCGCCGTCGACGCGGATCACCCATTCGCCGCGCACGGTCTCGGCCAGCTTGAAGGCGGGCGAGTCGGGGCTGGCGACGATCTGGGTCAGACCGTAGTGATCGCGGATGTCGATGAAGAGAATGCCGCCATGATCGCGGACGCGATGAACCCAGCCGGAAAGACGAACTGTCGAACCAACGTCGGATTTCCGCAGGGCGGCGCAGGTATGGCTGCGGTAACGGTGCATGATATGTGCCTCTGAGATGCTTGATGCTTGCTGCCGGAAGACGTGAAGAAAGCCCCGGCCATGATCTGGAATTTGCGCGGACAAGCGCATTTTGACGGCGATTTGTCAAGATTGCGAATGACTGGAGGACGGATTTGTGGGCCTATCAACCATATAGACGCGACAAGCAGCGAAGAAACTCGGACAGGCGAGACAAATGCATTTCCATTCGCTATAGAAATTTCATGACCATGATTACAACCACAGATCAGCTTGACCAGGCTGTAGCCGCCCTTTCGCAATCCGATTTCGTAACAGTCGACACGGAGTTCATCCGGGAGACCACGTTCTGGCCGGAGCTTTGCGTTATCCAGCTCGCATCCCCTGATCATACTGCCATTGTCGATGCCCTCGCCCCGGGCCTCGATCTTGCGCCGTTTTTCCGGCTGATGGCGGATGAGACCATCGTCAAGGTGTTCCACGCGGCACGGCAGGATATCGAGATCGTTTTCCATCTCGGCAATCTGATCCCCCATCCGGTCTTCGACACGCAGGTGGCGGCAATGGTCTGCGGCTTCGGCGATGCCATTGCCTATGACCAGCTGGTGCAGCGGGTGAATGGCGCGCAGATCGACAAGTCCTCGCGCTTCACCGACTGGCGCCGCCGCCCGCTCTCCGACAAGCAGCTCGACTATGCGCTGGCCGATGTCACCCATCTGCGCGACATCTATCTGCACCTCAAAGCAAAGCTCGAGGAAGAAGGCCGCACCGACTGGGTGCTCGACGAGATGAAGGTGCTGACGGCGCGCGAGACCTATGACATGCATCCCGACGATGCGTGGAAGCGCCTGAAGATGCGCCTGCGCAAGCCGCAGGAGCTCGCCGTGCTGCGCAGTGTTGCAGCGTGGCGGGAACGCGAAGCGCGCGAACGCAACGTGCCGCGCGGCCGCGTGCTCAAGGACGACGCCATTTACGAGATCGCCCAGCAGCAGCCGCGTGATGTGGAAGCGATGGGCCGGCTGCGCACCATCCCCAAGGGCTGGGAGCGCTCCAGCATCGCCACGGGGCTGCTCAATGCCGTCAACATCGCGCTGGACCTGCCGAAGGAAGACATGCCGCGCCTGCCGAAATCCGTGCAGTCGCCGGAAGGTGCAGGAGCAGCGGCCGAACTGCTGAAGGTTCTGCTGCGTCTGGTGACGGAAGAACACGGCGTTGCCGCCAAGGTTGTCGCGACGTCAGACGAGATCGACCGGATTGCCGCGGAAGGCGATGCGGATGATATTCCGGCCCTGCAGGGCTGGCGCCGCGAGGTTTTTGGTGAAAAGGCGCTGCAGCTGATCAATGGCGAGTTGTGCCTGAAGTTCGAGAACAAGCGGATCCGGGCCGTGCCCTGCACGGACTGATACTTCGGCCTCCACCGAAGTACCGGCCCGCCAAAACTGGCTAGCATCGGCCCGTTGAAACCATGCTGATGTGAGGCAATGATGTCTGCTACCCCCGTGCAAACCCCGTCTCTGGCCAAAGAACTGGCGCTTCTCGCCATTCTTGCCACGCTGTGGGGCGCCTCCTACACCTTCATCCGGGTCGGGGTCGAGACGATCCCGCCGGTCACATTCATCGCCGCCCGCACGCTGATCGCCGGCGGATTGCTGCTGGCCATCATCAAGCTGCGCGGCCTTGCCCTGCCGCGCGATCCGGCGATCTGGAAACGCTTTCTCATCCAGGCCTGCATCAACAGCGTGATCCCCTTCACCTTGATCGCCTGGGCAGAATTGACCGTCAATGCCGGTCTTGCCACCATTCTCAATTCGACAACGCCGATCTTCGCCTTTCTGCTGACGGTCCTGATCACCCGCCACGAAGCCGTGACCACGCGAAAAGTCTTCGGCGTGGCGGCCGGTGTCATCGGCATTTCCCTGATCATCGGGCTCGAGGCATTCAACGGCATCGGCAAGGAACTGGTGGCGCAGCTTGCCATCGTTGCGGCAACGATTTCCTATGCGGCGGCCGCCATCTTCGGCAAGGGTTTCAAAAATCTCGATCCGATGATGCCCGCCGCTGGCTCGATGCTCTGCGGCGCCGTCATCCTCATCCCGGTCAGCCTCGTGGTCGACCGGCCATGGACACTGGCGCCCTCTGCCCACTCGCTCCTCGCGCTGCTCGGCCTTGCCGTGTTCTCCACCGCCCTCGCCTTCGTGATCTATTTCCGGCTGATCAATACGCTGGGCACGGTCGGCACGACGTCGCAGGCCTATCTGCGCGTACCGATCGGCGTCGGCATCGGCGTGCTGTTTCTCGGCGAAAGCCTGGCATCGACCGCATGGATCGGCCTGATCTGCGTGATTGCCGGTGTCGCGGCGATGACCCTGCCCGGACGCAAGAAGGCGGCCATCGCCGCCTGAGCACCGGCACTTATTTGCCGATGGCCATTTTCAGCGGCTTGCCCGTCAGTTTCGCCAATTGCTGCAAGCGGCCTTCCGGCACATCGCCGATCAGGTCGGCATTCCTGGCCGCCACTTCGAGATAGATGCCGTCAGACGCCTGTTTCCACGAGAGGTTGGGAACCACCCCCGCCATCGATGCGGAAAACGGATAAACAATCCGCATGATCGCCGCCAGTATCTTCGAATATTCCAGCAGCCGCGGCGTAGCGAGCGCCGCCAGTTCCGGGTCCGCCGCGCTGTTGGCAATGCCCTCATGGCGGAAGAAATTGGCAAGCGCGATATAGGCCCGGCCCGGATGATCAATGCCGACAAAAGCGGCGTTGGAGATCATGTTCAGCGCCTGCGAACCGCGATAATCGGGGTGGGCACGCCAGCTGATATCGGCGATCAGGCAGGCCGCGCGGCGATAGCGCTTCTCGTCCTCCGTCTCGTCATAGCCAAGCGCGGCAAAGGCATCGCCGCTCCACTCCGCCAGCTCGCGCGCATAGGCGGGCGAGCGGGCGCGCAGCACGGCCAGTTCATCGGCTGCGGCAATCAGCGGGTCTTCCAGCTGCTCGGATTCCGACAGCAGCGAGAACAGAAACCCTTCCCGCACGCCAAGGGCCGAAAAGACAATCTTTGACGGACGCATCTTGCGGATGGTCTCAAGCAGGGCGATGGCGCCGTAGGACAAAAGGGCACGGCGGTTTCTCGAGAGATCCTCGCCTCCCGCCGCATTTTTCGTATTGCCGTCCGCGACGCGCTTGAGAAAGCGCTGTGCTTCCTCGAAGGGAATTTCATAGTGGTGCATGACGTGCAGCGGATAGTGCTCGGCACTCATGTGCAGCTTGGCGAGGTTTCGCCACGTGCCGCCCACGGCGTAGAACGCCCGGCCCTTGCCCTTGGCCAAAAGCTTGGCCGATTCCAGCGTCTTCTTCGCGATATCGGACGCGGCGGAAAGATCGCCGTTCGACATATCCTGCAGACGCAGGCCGCCCAGCGGCAGGGTGATGCCGTCGCCGATGGTGCGGCCCTTGACGTCGACCAGTTCGAGACTGCCGCCGCCCAGATCGCCTGCGATACCATCGGGATCATGAAAGCCGGAGATGATCCCCAGCGCGGAATAATAGGCCTCTTCCCGGCCGGACAGAACCTTGATCGGTTCTCCCAGAACGATTTCGGCCTGGGCGATGAAATCGGGACCGTTTTCGGCTTCGCGCGCTGCCGCCGTCGCCAGCACATCCAGCGAGCGGGCGCCCGCCTGATCAGCCAGGGCGCGGAACCGGCGCAGCGCCCGCAAGGCGCTTTGCACGGCCTTTTCATTCAGCTTGCCGGTTTTTACCAGGCCTTTGCCAAGGCCGCAGAGAATCTTTTCGTTGAAAAGGACGGTCGGCGAACGGGTAACCCCCTCATAGACGACCAGACGTACAGAGTTCGAGCCGATGTCGATGACACCGGCCGGATGGCGTCCTTGCACACGCCCCTGCGCTGCGGATATCATGCAGTCTTGTTTTTCGCTGCTTTGGATCGCTTGCGGTGAGCGATCAAGCGTGGTGCTGAAGACTTCAGCGACTTGCCGCGGCCGGACAGGCTGGGATTTGTCATGAAATATTCCTGCGCGTTAAAAGCATCTTCTCCATCCACCGGAACAATCCGGCGCGATGTACCGTCTGCTAGTAACTCGTAACTCTGCTGGTTGTCGAGAAGGTTTGCCAGCATAATCTGTGAAAGAAGCTGTTGATGCACAGTTGGATTGGTGATCGGAACCAGTGTTTCGACGCGGCGGTCGAGGTTGCGGGTCATCATATCGGCTGAACCGATATAGACGAGCGCCTTTTCCGACGGCAGTCCCGCACCGTTGCCGAAGCAGAAAATACGGCTGTGCTCGAGAAAGCGGCCGACGATGGATTTTGCCCGGATCGTGTCGGACAGGCCCGGAACCTGCGGGCGCAGGCAGCAGATGCCGCGCACGATGAGGTCGATGTCGACGCCGTGCGTGCTGGCATTGTAGAGCGCATCGATGATCTGCGGATCGACCAGCGAATTCATCTTCATCCAGATTGCCGCCGGACGGCCGGCCTTGGCGTGCTCGATTTCTTCGGCGATGTGCTGGAGAATGCGCGGGCGCAGGGTGGTCGGCGACACGGCAATGCCCATCTCGCCGGATGGCTGGGTATAGCCGGTGATGAAGTTGAATATCTGGGCTACGTCGCGGCCGATGGACGGTTCGCAGGTGAAAAACGACAGATCCGTATAGATCTTGGCGGTGATCGGGTGGTAATTGCCTGTGCCGAGATGCACGTAGCTGCGCAGCTTCTGTTCCTCGCGGCGCACGACCAGCGACATTTTCGCGTGGGTCTTCAGCTCGATGAAGCCGAAGACGACCTGAACGCCGGCGCGTTCCAGATCGCGCGCCCAGCGGATATTGGCTTCTTCGTCGAAGCGCGCCTTGAGCTCGACCAGCGCCGTCACCGATTTGCCGGCATCGGCGGCGTCGATCAGTGCGCGCACGATGGGGCTGTCATTGGAGGTGCGGTAGAGCGTCTGCTTGATGGCAACCACTTCCGGATCCGCCGCCGCCTGGCGCAGGAACTGCACGACGACGTCGAAGGATTCGTAGGGGTGGTGCACCACGATGTCCTTTTCGCGGATCGCGGCAAAGCAATCGCCGCCATGCTCGCGCACCCGCTCGGGGAAGCGCGGGTTGTAGGGCACGAATTTCAGGTCGGCGCGCGGAATGCCGACGATTTCGGAGATGGTGTTGAGCGCCAGAAGGCCTTCGAGCACGCTGATGCGGTTGTCGGGAACACCGAGTTCCGTCGCCACGAAAGCACGCAGCGATTCCGGCATTTCATCATCGAACTCGATGCGGATCACCTGGCCGCGGCGGCGGCGCTTCAGCGCGCTTTCGAACAGGCGCACCAGATCCTCGGCCTCTTCCTCCACCTCGATATCGCTGTCGCGGATGATGCGGAATGTACCGGCGCCCTTCACCTCGTAGCCCGGGAACAGTCGCCCGGTGAACAGGCTGATGGCATCCTCAAGCGTCAGGAAGCGGAAACGGCCGGCATCGTCGGGAATCTGGATGAAACGTTTCAACGCCTGCGGCAGGCGCAACAGCGCCGTCATCGGACGGTTGTCGATGCTGCGGCTCAACAACATGGCGATGGTGAAACCGAGATTGGGAATGAACGGGAACGGATGTGCCGGATCGATGGAAAGCGGGGTCAGGACGGGATAGATGGTTTCGAGGAAGTGATCCTCGAGCCAGAGGCGCTCGCTTTTGGTCAGCTTGTCCGGGCGGACGATTTCAATATTTTCGGCCAGCATCTCGACGCGCAGTTCGTTCAGGCGCAGCTGCTGGGCGGCCTGCAGCTTGCCGACCTCATCGAGCACGAATTCCAGCTGCTCCTGCGGCGTGCGCCCGTCCGGGCTGCGATTGGCTACCCCGGCACGCACCTGCCCGGCGAGACCGGCAATGCGCACCATGAAGAATTCGTCGAGATTGGCGGCGGAGATGGACAGGAAGCGCAGGCGCTCCAGCAGCGGCTGGTGCACATTGTGGGCTTCTTCCAGCACGCGGCGGTTGAACTGCAGCCAGGAGAACTCGCGATTGACGAAACGGTCGACACTGGTGTGCAGATCCGGCAGACCGATGGCTTCGACTGCATTCGTTATGGCGGGGGGCTGGTCGTTCATTTTCCTTTTCCCCTTTGAATAGGTCCGGCAAAAAAGGGATCACCAGCCCCATTAGTTAAGTCTCTTTGAGGGTTTTTATAAAACGCGGGCCCATCCCCCCTCCCCCCCCGAAAAAAACGCACGCGGCAGCTTACACCCGACACAAAACCTTTCTCCCTGTATTTCTTTTCCGGGACCCCGCGGTAGACCCGCCCCCATACC
>NZ_CABSQF010000057.1:0-26981 GCF_902479695.1 uncultured Phyllobacterium sp.
GCGTTACAGGGCCTTGTCGGGGATATCGTTGGGTGTACCCGCTATTTTTGAGGCGGCAACGGCTGGCGATGCCAATGCCAACAGGGTTCTCGATGACACTGCCCGCCTTCTTGCGCGCGGAATCGGCGCCATTGCCGCCATTGCCAATCCGGAAAAAGTCATCCTCGGCGGTTCAATCGGCCTGCGGCCGGAGATGCTGTCGCGGGTGAAAGACCTGCTGCCACGCTGTTTTCCCTATCCGATCGATGTCGAGGCCAGTGTGCTTGGGTCGCGTGCCGCCATTATCGGCGCGGCCGCCATAGGGTTGGGGCACCTGCACAATACGCTCTTCGGTGCCGATGCGCCCGATAGCCGTATCTCGCTTCCGCGCGCCAGCACGGTCACATTGCGGGAGGTCGTATGATGAAGGATGCAAGCAATCTCGCCTCGCGGTTACGCAGGAGTCTCGATGCCGATGACGCCGTGGCACTGCTGCGGGGTGCAATCGGGCGCAACAGCATTACCGGAAATGAAGCAAACTTTGTTGCTTATCTGAACGAACAGATGCGTGCCCGTGCGCTCACCGCCATTGAAACCGCCGATTTTCTGCCGGGGCGCCCGAACATCTGGGGCGAGCGCCGGGGCACTGGCGGTGGAAAGCGGCTCCTGTTCATCGGCCACACGGATACGGTCCATGTCGATGGTTGGGCCGAACATTGGGCGGGGACCGCCCATGCGGATCCATTCGCCGCTCCCGTCATCGACGGCCAAATCTGGGGCAGGGGTGCCGGAGACCTGAAAGCGGGCATATGCACCGCGCTTGCGGCACTCTCGCTGCTGGACAAGGCCGGTATCCGGCTTGCCGGGGATGTCGCCTTCGCCTTTGTCGGGGATGAGGAGAGCGGGCAGCCGGGAACGGGCGTCTCGGCGGGCATCAAGGATTATGTCGCGCGCATCGAGGCAGGCGCCATCCCGAAGCCGGATTTTACCGTCTATGTCGAGCCGACCCAGCTGTCGGTCTATTCGGCACAGATCGGCTTTTTCATCGCCGACATCACGGTAACCGGAAAGTCGGCTTATTTCGGCGTGCCGGAGCTTGGAAAGGATGCGTTGAAGGCGAGCCATGCCATCATGTCGGCCCTGTGGAACCATTCGGACGCGGTGGCGGCGCGCGCGGAGCACGACCTCATCGGCCGCGGCTTCCTGTTGATCACGGGGTTGAAGGGCGGCGGCTTCATTGCCGTACCGGAGGAGTGCACGCTTTCGCTGATCCGCAAGCTTTTACCGGGTGAATCCCTCGATACGGCCGCGGCGGAGATGGAAGCCGTCATTCACGGCGCGGTGTCCGATCCGGATATCAGGATCGACATCTCCTATCCGGCGGGCCGCGACCATCCGCTGGGCGGCACCGCCGCCGAGATCGACCGGCATGCGCCGGAGGTTGCAATGCTGTCAAAGGCCGTTGCCGATGCAATGCAGGGGCGCGGCGTGATCGAGGGCGCGCCCTTCTGGTCCGAGTCACCATTCTTCGTCAATCAACTGGGAACGCCGGCTGTCTACTGCGCCCCGGGCGATATCCGCAACTGCCACACCTATGAGGAACGCGTCGACGTGGAGGAATACCTGGCCGGAATCGTCGCGTTTGCCAGCTTTATCGCCGAATACTGCGGCGTTATTGAATGACCAACGACACCACAATAATAAAAAGGGAACATTCCAATGCTTGTGAAAAGATTTCTGAATGCAACGGCTCTGACCTGTTTCTTGCTGTCGGCTTCTGCGTCATTTGCGCAGACAGTCGGGCCGTCGGGAGAAGCGGCAACGCCAAGCTCCGCCATTACCCTGTCTGATGCCGATCTCGCCTCGCTGAAAGACAAGGGCTACAAGGCGGCCCTGCTCTGGCATACATCATCGGATTTCGTGAATGCCGTTTCGGCAGGCGCAAAGGATGAGTTTGCCCGCGCCGGTGTGAAAGTCGTTGTCACGACGGATGCCGGGTTTGATGCCGCGCGCCAGCGCAGCGATATCGAAACGGCGCTTGCCGCCAAACCCGATGTCGTCCTGGCCCTGCCGCTTGATCCGGTGACCTCGGCCGAGGCTTTCAAGCAGGCGATTGCCGATCATACCAAGCTTGTGTTCCTGTCGAATGTGCCGGCGGGTTACAAGCAAGGCTCCGATTATGCGGCCATTGTCACGGATGACCTTTTCCAGATGGGCAAGCAGGCGGCCGATGCCCTGGCGAAATCCATCGGCGGTAAAGGCAAGGTTGGCTGGATTTTCCACGATGCCACCTATTATGTCACCAACCAGCGCGACAATGCGTTCAAATCGACAATCGAGAAAGACTATCCGGACATCAAGATCGTTGCCCAAAAGGGTATTTCGGATCCATCACGCGCCGAGGAACTGGCAAGTGCGATGCTGCTGCAGAACCCTGATCTTGACGGCATCTATGTGACCTGGGCGGAGCCCGCCGACGGCGTGCTCGCTGCCTTGCGCGCTGCCGGAAACACCAAGACGAAGATCGTCACGCTCGATCTTGCCGAGCCCGTGGGTCTCGATATGGCCAAGGGCGGCAATGTGACGGCGCTGGTTGCCGACAAAGCCTACGAGCTTGGCCGCACAATGGCGGCGACAGGCCTGAAATCCCTGCTCAATCAGGCAACGCCGCCCTTTATCGTCGCTCCGGCATTGACCGTAACCAAAGCGACCATCGCTTCAGGCTGGAAGGAATCGCTCAACCGCGATGCACCGCAATCCATCCTCGACGCCGTGAAATAGCGCGAAGCAATACGGTTCAACTTTCGACAAACCAATCAAGGGGGCAGTCATGTCCAGATTTCTCACATTGTCGGCAGCGCTTGCTGTCAGCATCTTCGCAACGCAGGCCTTCGCGGCTGACGGGGTAACCGTCGGACCGCATGGCGAAAAGCCGACGCCCGCCGCCAGCGTGACCCTCACCGCTGATGAGGTGCAGAAGATCAAGGACGGCAACTATACCGCCGCGCTGGTCTGGCACGAGATGAGCGAATACACCAATGCGGTCAATCGCGGGGCGGAAGCAGAATTCGCCGCGCTCGGCATCAAGATTGTAGCGGAGACCAATGCCAGCTTTGACAGTGCCCGCCAACAGTCCGACGTAGAAACGGTTCTGGCGAAGAAGCCGACGATCATCGTGTCGCTGCCCGTCGATCCGACCACCGCGGCAGCGGTCTATGATCCCGCACGCAAGGCCGGGGTCAAGCTTGCCTTCATCGACAACTCGCCGGCGGGATACGAGCACGGCAAAGACTATGTGACCATTGTCTCCGACGATCTGTTCCAGATGGGCAGCAAGGCGGCCGACGCCATGGCTGCCTCCCTCGGCAAGAAGGGGAAGCTCGGCTACATCTATCACGATGCCGATTTCTACGTGACCAATCAGCGGGATCGGGCATTCAAAACAACCATCGAGACAAAATATCCTGATATGAAGATCGTTGCCGAAGCCGGCATGGCCGATCCGGCGCGCAGTGAGGAAATCGCCCAGGGGCTTTTGATCAAGCATCCCGATCTTGACGGCATCTATGTCACCTGGGCCGAACCGGCGCTCAATGTTCTGGCGGCGCTCAAGGCTGCCGGCAATACCAACACCCGGATTGTCGCCCTCGACCTGAATGAACCGGCGGCGCTTGACATGGTCAAGGGCGGCAGCTTCACGGCGCTCGTTGCCGACGAGGCTTACAATATTGGCCGCACCGCCGCGCGCGCTGCGGCGGGGTCGCTGATCGGGAAGAAAGCCGAACCCTTTCTGGTCGTCGACTCATTGGCTGTGACAAAAGAAAACGTCCTTGCGGGATGGAAGACCTCGCTCAACAAGGACGCCCCCGAGAGCATCGTAGAAGCATTGAAATGACTGTGCGGGCGGCCGTCCCGGCAGGGATCGGCCGCTCCCGTTTCACCTTTCCTTTGAGGAAAATACCATGTCAAAAACCAACCCAAGCCTGGTGCCGTCCGGACGGTCGCTGTCCCTTCTGGGCAAGGCGAATCTACAGCAATATGTTGTCTATCTCGGGTTTCTCGCCATCTTTCTGTTCTTTGCGATCGTGCTGAGAGACAGCGGCTTCCTGACGGTCCGCAACCTGTCGAATATTGTGCTCCAGACAGCGCCGGTGACCATCATGGCAATCGGCTTGGTGTTTGTCCTTTCCGCCGGGGAAATCGATCTTTCGATCGGGTCCATCGTCGCCGTCTCCGCGCTTGCGGGCGCGGTTGCCATGAACGGCTACGGCATGACGGCCGGTATTGCCGCCGGTCTGTGTGCGGGTCTGCTGATCGGCCTGGTCAATGGTGTTCTCGTCGCTTACGTAAGACTTCCGTCCTTTCTCGTGACGCTTGCCACCATGGGATTGTTTGCCGGTGTCGCCCGGTCGCTGACCGATCTTCGCTCCATTCCGGTGACCAACAGCGCATTTACCGGCTTTTTCGGCTCCGGAACATTGTTCGGTATTCCCTCGCTGGTGTGGTGGACGGTGGGGGCCATATGCATCGGCCACATTGTCTACCGCCATACCCGCTTTGGGGCGCATGTGCTTGCCACGGGAGACAACAACCGGGCTGCGAGCGTATCCGGTATCAGCGTTCCACGCATCCGCCTGACGGTCCTGATGATGAGCGGCGTGCTGGCATCACTGGCTGGCCTCCTCTATGCCGGCCGCCTGCAGGCCGCCAAATACACGCTGGGTGAAACCGATCTGATGACGGTCATTGCCGCGGTCATTGTCGGCGGAACGCTGCTCAACGGCGGCAAAGGCTCCATCATCGGTGCGCTGGTCGGTTCGCTGATGATGGGCATGCTGAACAACGGTCTGATCCTGATGGGCCTGTCCGTCTCCGACCAGATGATCGTCCGCGGTCTGATCATTCTTGCTGCCGTGGCGGTTTCGCTACGCGAAAAGTCGCGCTGAGGGAGTTTTCCATGTTTCTCGATATTCTACGCCGCCGCAACCCAGCCTTTGTGGAAAGCGCAATCCAGCTGCATCAGGCCGGCCGCATTCCGGCCAATGCCTATGTGCTTGATCTCGATGCGGTGGAAGCCAATGCGCGTGTCCTCAAGTCGGAAGCGGACAAACAGGGCTTGAAAATCTTCGGCATGACCAAGCAGGTCGGCCGGTCCAGTTCATTCTGCCGTGCCATCAAGCGCGGCGGTATCGATGCTGCCGTCGCTGTCGATATGGCCTGTGCCCGGGCCGTGCACAATGCCGACCTCAAGGTCGGGCATCTCGGCCATTTGCAGCAGGTCGCGCGTCATGAAGCCGCCGCTGCAGCTGCCCGTTTTCGCCCGGACTACTGGACGGTGTTCAACGCGGAAAAGGCGGCGGAGGCCGGCAAGGGCGCGAGCTCTGCCGGTTACACGCAGAACCTGCTTGCCCGCATCAAGGCTGAAGGCGACACCTTCTATCGCGGGCATGAGGGCGGATTTGATGCGGACGATATTGCCGGGGTTGCCGACCGTCTAGACGATGTGGAGGGCGGCCGCTTCGCCGGTATCACCACATTCCCGGCACTCCTGTTCGATCATGCCGCGCGCAAGGTGAAACCTACGCCCAATCTGGCAACGCTCGCCAAGGCTGCCGAGGCCCTGCAGAAGGCCGGCCGGACCAATGTCGAGGTGAATGCGCCGGGAACGACATCGTCGGTGTTGTTGGCCGCATTGGCCGAAGCGGGCGCCACCCAATGCGAACCGGGCAACGGACTGCACGGAACCACGGCGCTTCACGTCATGGAGGATTTGCCGGAACTTCCCGCGGTGCTGTATTTGACCGAGGTATCGCATCTTGCCGGGGGCAAGGCCTATTGCTTCGGTGGCGGCTTCTACATCGACCCGATCTTCCCGGATTATGACGTGAAGGCGATTGTCACCCGCGAACCGACGGTGAGTGCCGCGGCGCTGCGCAGTGTTGAAGTGCCGCCGCCCGCGGCCATTGATTACTACGCCATGATCGACGCGACTTCCCCCGGCTCACCCCGCCCTGGCGATACGGCCGTTTTCGGCTTCCGTGGCCAGGCTTTCGTGACGCGCGCCTATATTGTCGGCGTGTCCGGTATTTCAAAAGGTGCGCCCAAGGTCGAGACAATCGAAAACGGTTTCGGTGAAACCGCCGCCTGGCCTGTATAGGAGAAATCGAATGACTGTCACCGACGTGTCACCTGTTCTCAAACTGACCGACATCCGCAAGAATTTCGATGCCGTGACGGCCATCGAAAATTTCTCGCTGGACATCTTCCCCGGTGAAATCGTTGCTCTTGTCGGCGACAACGGGGCGGGAAAATCCACGCTGATCAAGATCATCTCAGGCGTATACGCCCCATCTGCCGGCACGATCCCCATCGAGGGTGAAACAGTGACGATGGCGAGCGCCAGTATGGCGCGCGCCCATGGCATTGAAGTCGTGTACCAGGATCTGGCGCTCGCCGACCAGCAGACCGTTTACATGAACATGTTCCTGGGCCGCGAGCCGGTCAACCGCTTCGGTCTGCTCGATCGCGGCAAGATGATCAGCGATACTGAAAAGCTCGTCCAGGAGCTGGATGTGCGGATACCTTCGGCCCATGCCACGATCCGGGATTTGTCCGGCGGGCAGCGTCAGGGGGTGGCGATCGCGCGGGCAACCCATTGGGCGAGCAAGCTGATCCTGCTGGACGAGCCGACGGCGGCGCTGGGCGTGGCCGAAACGGCCAAGGTCGAAGCCATCGTGCAATCCTTGAAAACCCGCAACATCGGTGTACTGATCATCAGCCATAGTCTGGACCAGGTCTTCAAGCTCTCCGACCGCATCTGTGTTTTGCGGCGCGGGAAGCAGATCGGTATTCGCAAGACGTCCGAGACGGACAAGAACGAAATCGTGTCGATGATCACCGGCGTCAATTGACGGGCTGGTGTCTGTCGCTCTCGCCTGGGATCAGTTGCAGCGGCCAGACGAGTTGCACCCTTTCCTGCGGATAATGGTCTTCATAAGCGGGCATGGTTGAAAGCAGGGATTCCGCCAGCTTGATGCCAAGATCGCGCAGGGAAATCCTGAAACAGGTCAGCGTGGGCGACAGAAACCGGCTTTGGGTGCTCTCGCGGAAACCGATGACGGCGATGTCGCGGCCCGGGTGAATATCGGACTCGTAGAAGCGCCGGTACAGTCCGAGGGCCATATTTTCATTGACGAGGATGATGGCTGTCGGCATTCGCCCTTGGGCAAGGACGGCACTTGCAATCTGGTAACCGCCTTCTTCGTTGGCATGGGACCGGAACACATAGTCCGGATCAAACGCTATGCCGCTGGCGGCGAGGGCCTGTTTGTAGGCATCGAGAAAGATGTAGCCGAGGTTGATGTCGCTGGCCGGGACGGCAATGGCAATGCGGCTGTGACCCAACCCGGCAAGCCGCCTGACCGCTGCCGTTGCAACGCCTTCGAAATCAAGGTCGATCCATGGGTAATTGCCCGCTGTTTCGCTGCGGCCCAGCGTGATGAAGGGAATTTTTCGCTCCAGCAGGAAATCAATGCGGGGATCGTGACGTGTGGTTGCCGATATGATCAGCCCGTCGACAAAGCGACGCGCAACCACGCGGTTGAGATAGGCGGCAGGCTCTTCGTCGGTGCCGCACAGAAGTGCAACGAGGTCGAGGTGATGGCGCCGGAACACCGACTGAACGCCTTCGAAGACAGGCATGAAGAAGCTGCCGCCGGTGTCGACCGTCTCGATGGTTGATTCAATCATGAAGCCGATCGTGTTGGTGGTGCCCTGTCGGAGACTGCGGCCGGACTGGTTCGGCACATAGCCAAGTTGCTTCGCCGCCTCAAGCACGCGCTCGCGCGTCTCCTGATTGACGTCAGCCTTCCCGTTGAGGGCACGGGAAACTGTTCCGATCGAAATATCGAGATGGCGGGCAAGGTCCCGGATGCTCACGCTTTTTCTCCCTGTGCGACTCGGCGCTGATGCCCTTTCATTCTTAAAACACCGAAAGGGGGATTGACAAAAATAATTCGCCGATATGAAATCGTAAACGTTTACGGAAGACATTTGCAACCGATTTAGCCGGTTTCTGGTGAATTTCGTTGGGAGGAGAGACAATGCAGCGTGCCGTTTTAGTCGGTTGCGGAGCCATGAGCAAAGCATGGTTCGAGGCAGCCCGGACCATTGGCGATATCGATATCGTCGGTGTTGTCGACCTGGCGAGGGAGCGCGCGGAGGCGCGCATCGCAGAATTTGGTCTCGGCGCGGCAATCGCTTCAGACAGTCTTTCCGCTGTTCTGGCAAAGACCAGTCCTGATCTCCTGTTCGACGTCGTCGTTCCGGCCGCCCGCCATGCGACCGTGGCCGCCGGGCTAGACGCGGGCTGCCATGTGCTGTCGGAGAAGCCGATGGCTGAAACCATGGACGAGGCGCGGGACCTCGTCGGGCGTGCACGCGGGGCCGGACGTATTCATGCGGTCGTGCAGAACAGGCGTTATCTCGCCCAGATCCGCCGCATCCGCCAGCTTGTTGCCTCTGGAGCCGTTGGTGATGTGACCAGCCTGCATTGTGATTTCTTTCTCGGCCCGCATTTCGGCGGATTTCGCGAGGAGATGCGCCATGTGCTGTTTCTGGACATGGCGATCCACACCTTCGATGCGGCGCGCTTTCTCGCCGGGGACGCTGCCAGCGCGGTTTATGCCCGGGAGTGGGAACCAAGCAATTCCTGGTACAGTCAGGGTTCTTCCGCGGCCGCGATCTTCGAATTCAGCAATGGTGCCATCTTCACCTATCGCGGCAGCTGGTGCGCCGACGGTCTGCGGACCAGCTGGGAAAGCAGCTGGCGCATCGTCGGCAGCAAGGGAACGATTGTCTGGGACGGGCATGACGACATACGGGCCGAAGCCGTCACCTCCGGCAAGGATGGCCTGTTCTCCGGGGTGACCGCCGTCGAGATACCTCCCCTTGATGCGTCCCACCGCATCGGCGGTCACCTCGGAGTCATGCAGGATTTCATCGCGGCAACCCGGGGCGGCTCCGCGCCGGAAACGGCCGGGACCGAAAATATCAAAAGCCTCGCCATGGTGTTCGGTGCGATCCAAAGTGCCGAAACCGGACGGCGTATTGAAATCACGATCTGAAGGAATTCGGAATGAGTAACCCGGCACAATCGATCCGCATCGGCACCATGATCAGAGGCAATGCACCCGATCCCGCCGCCTATGTCAAAACCATCCTGCCGCATGGCTTCGAGAGCATCGAGCCATTCTTCTGGCAGGTGATGAACAAGGACCTGCCGACCCTCGCGGCGCAGTTGAAGGACGCCATCGGCGACGCCGATGTGACGATCTCGACCCTCGGCATGTTCGGCAATCCGCTTGAGGACACGGAGATCGATCGTGAGACGCTGAAAGGCTGGGAGGCATTGATCGACAATGCCCATCTCTTCGGCGCCAACACCATTGCCGGGTTCACCGGCCGTGTGCGCGGCAAGCGGATTGAAGACAGTCTGCCCCAGTTCAGGAAGGTCTGGGGCGAACTTTCGCGGCGGGCCGCTGACAAGGGCGTCAGGCTTGCCTTTGAGAACTGTGCCATGGACGGCAACTGGGCAACCGGCGACTGGAATATCGCCCATACGCCGGATGCCTGGGAAATGATCTTCAACGAAGTGCCGGCCGACAATCTCGGGCTCGAATGGGAGCCCTGTCACCAGATGGTCTATCTCATCGATCCCCTGCCGCAGATCCGCAAATGGGCACCCAAGATTTTCCACGTTCACGGCAAGGATGCCACGATCCGCTGGGAGGTTATCCGCGAGCACGGGATTTTCGGCAAGGAGAAGTTCGTGTTCATGCGTTCGCCGGGATTTGGCGATACCAACTGGACCGATGTCATATCGGAACTGCGCCTCGCCGGCTGGTCGGGATCAATCGATATCGAGGGCTGGCACGATCCGGTCTATCGCAATGATCTGGAAATGACCGGGCAGGTGCATTCCCTGAATTATCTGAAACACAGCCGTGGCGGTGATTTCGTCGCCAATCCCTGATTTCCCCGAGCGGGCCCGCTGCCGGACGGGAGTTCCGGTGATGATGGAGATTAAATCCGACCAGGAAAGACGCGCCGCCAAGAAGCGCAATACCGGTGTCGAGCAACACGAGGAGGAAACCTATGAAGAGCATTTCGCATTGGATTGCCGCTGCCGCACTGATGCTGTCTGGCACGGCTGCGCATGCCGAGCCGGTGACGCTTGATATCTGGACCATCGACCGGCCGGATCAGTATATCTATCTCCTGAAGGACGAGTTCGAGCAGGCGCATCCGGACATCAAGCTGAATGTCAAAACCGTGCAATTCCGCGATATGGTCAATGATCTCGCCCGCGCCACAGCAACCGGTGAATCGCCTGATGTCACCTATATCGACAATCCCGAAGTGGCGCTCTTCGCCTCGCGCGGACTGCTTCTTGACCTCTCGCCGATGCTGGCGGAATCGAAGGTGATCAGGAAGGACGATATCTTTCCGGGCCCGCTTTCCTCGGTGACATGGGATGGCAAGATCTATGGTGTTCCGCGCGGCGCCAACACGCTGGCGCTCTACTATAATGCCGACATGTTCAAGGCAAAGGGGCTCGACCCGGACAAACCGCCCAGGACCTGGGATGAGCTTTATGCCGCTGCCAAGACGCTGAACGATCCGGCAAAGAACATTTATGGAATGGCCTTTTCCGCCGTGGCAACCGAGGAGGGAACGTTCCAGTTTCTGCCGTGGCTGCAAATGGCGGGCGGCGACTACAACAAGGTGGATACGGATGGCGGTGTGAAAGTGCTGCAGTTCTGGAGCAAGCTGCTCGATGAGAAGCTGGCCTCGCCCGATACGCTCATCCGCGGGCAATACGACTCGACCGGCACCTTCAATGCCGGAAATGCGGCCATGGCGATCTCCGGACCATGGGAGCTGCCGCGCATGAGCAAGGAAGCGAAGTTCGATTTCCGCGCCGCGCTGCTACCGGTTCCGCATGAGGGCGCCACCCGAGCTTCGGCCTTGGGCGAGGGCGACAATGTCATTCTCGCCAACAGCAAGCACCCGAAGGAAGCCTTCATCCTGCTGGAATTTCTCTACGGCAAGATGCCGGATGTCTGGAACCGTTTCGGCTTTCTGCCCGCGGCGAGAATTCAGTCCAACAACCCTAAAATACCGGCTATCTACGCGGTCTTCGAGGAAAGCATGAAATATGCGCGCAACCGCGGCCCGCATCCGGAATGGCCGAAAATCTCCAAGGCCATCTACACGGCCATACAGTCGTCGCTCACCCGCAAGAGCGACCCGAAAACGGCCTTGGCAGCGGCGCAGAAGCAGATCGACGTGGTTCTGAAAAAGTAGATCAAATCCTGTCCTCGCATCCGTTATGCGGGGACAGGCCAACAATCCACATGGGGCGGGAGGGCACTATGCAGGGCATTATCAGGACCATCAGGGACGGGAGCGGCTTTGATATCCTGCTGCTCGGTCTGGCATTGGCTTATCTGATCGCGTTTTCGGCATTTCCCATTCTCTACAACATCATCATGTCGCTGCAGACGGTGGACATGTTCACGATCACCTCGTTCAACCGCCCCTTCGTCGGCCTGCAAAACTACTATGATGTGATATCGCAACCCATTGCGATGGCGGTGCTGTGGAACACCGTCAAGTTCGTTGTCCTGTCGATCGTCTTCCAGCTATCGATCGGTTTCGGCCTTGCGCTGTTTTTCCAGCAGGATTTCCCGGGAGCCACCTATCTGCGCGGGTTGTTCCTGGCCGGCTGGATCATGCCGGCTCTGGTGGTCGGGGCGATCTGGAAATGGCTGTTCGCCGGGGATTTCGGTGTCATCAATTATGTGCTGATGTCGCTTGGCATTGCCGGTGAGCGTGTCTTCTGGCTGTCCGACCCGGATGTCGCGCTTTACGCGGTCATCATTGCCAATGTGTGGCTCGGCATCCCCTTCAACATGATCCTGCTCTCCGTTGGTCTTGCCGCCATTCCGCGCGATGTCTACGAGGCTGCCGAACTCGACGGCGCGGGACCCTTCGAACGCTTCCGGTCGATCACGCTGCCCCTGATGCGGGCTCAGCTTGGCGCGGTCATTTCGCTCGGTGTGATCTTCACCCTGCAGCAGTTCGATCTCATTGCGGCCCTGACGCAGGGCGGTCCGGCCGACAGTTCCAACGTCGCGCAATACTGGTCGTGGCAATTGTCCTTCCAGACCTATGAAATATCGCTGGGCAGCGCGGTCTCGGTGATGATGATCCTTTTCGTCATTGTCGTTGCCGCCGTCTATGTCCGCTCCACCCGTCACGAACACAGTTACTGAGGAGAGTGCCGGTGAAACGTTATATTCTCCTCGCCATCGGTCTGGTGATGACGGCGATCTACCTGTTCCCGTTGTACTGGATGTATCTCACCGCCTTCAAAGGCAGCTCCGAGATCTTTCAATATCCGCCAACATTCTGGCCGACAAATCCCCAGTGGAGTTTTGCCGAGGTGTGGCAGAGCCGGGGCATGGGGCGGTATATCTGGAACTCGCTGCTGATCGCGGTTGGGGTCACCATTCTCGTCACGTTCATGGGGACGGGATGCGCTTATGTTCTCTCGCGTGTCCGCAATATCTGGATGGACATGGCCCTCTTCGCCATCCTGATGATGCAGGTGCTGCCGTCTTCGCTGATGGTGACGCCGATCTTCGTCATGTTCAATCAGATTGGCCTTTTGGCCAGCCCGCGCGTGGCGGTCATCCTGGCGCAGACGGCCAAGATGCTGCCGCTCTATATCGTGCTGTGCCGGGCCACATTTGTGCAGGTGCCGCGCGAGCTGGAGGAAGCCGCCCTCGTTGACGGCTCCTCGCGCATCGGCGCGTTCTTCAATATCATGCTGCCTTTGGCGCGCAACGGCATTCTCGTCACGTCTGTTCTGATCTTCCTGCAATCCTTCGGCGAATATGTCTACGCCCGGTCCCTGATTGCCAAGAACGAGCTGCAGGTGGCGACGGTCGGCCTGCAGACCTTCATGGGTCCCGATGCCAGCGACTGGAACGGGATCATGACCTATGCGGCCATCTACGTCACGCCCATCCTTTTCGTATTCATGCTGCTGCAACGGCGCATCGTCAGCGGTCTCACCGCCGGCGCGCTGAAATGAGGTGAACCATGTTTCAGATCGAAATCGACCACCTGAACAAGCATTATGGCGGGTTTCACGCGCTGAAGGACATCAACATTGCCATCGAGCAGGGCGCCTTCGTTGCGCTGGTGGGGCCTTCGGGCTGCGGCAAGTCGACATTGCTGCGCACCCTCGCTGGCCTTGAGAAGACAAGTTCCGGCGATCTGCGCATCGCCGGGGAAAGTGTCGTTCACAAGCCGCCGCGCGAACGGGACGTGGCGATGGTGTTCCAGTCCTATGCGCTCTATCCGCATATGGATGTCGAGCACAACATGAACTATTCGATGCGTCTGAAGCGGCGCCCGAAGCAGGAGATTGCCGAGCGCACGCGTGCCGCCGCGCAAACGCTGGGTCTTGGCGCCCTGCTTGACCGGCTGCCGAAAGCCCTGTCCGGCGGCCAGCGCCAGCGCGTCGCCATGGGGCGTGCCATCGTGCGCAACCCCAAGGTGTTTCTCTTCGATGAACCTCTCTCCAATCTCGATGCGGCGCTGCGGGTGCACATGCGCAGTGAGATCCGCAAGCTGCATGAACGCTTGCAGGCGACATCGGTTTACGTGACGCATGATCAGGTCGAGGCCATGACCATGGCCGACCATATCGTTGTCATGCGCGCCGGAGTGGTTGAGCAGCAGGGCAGCCCGCTCGACCTTTACGACCGGCCTGCCAACAGGTTCGTTGCCGGATTTATCGGGTCGCCCGCCATGAATTTCATTCCGGTCACGGTCGGGCCCGATGGCAACAGGCTGATGCTGGAGAAGGATCAGGCTCAATCGCTCATGCTCGGTCGCGCGCTGGCCCCCGGCCGGCGTTTGCTGGCCGGCCTGCGTCCGGAGCATCTTGCCTTCACCCGCGAAGCCGGCGATCTGGCGATCAAGGTCGTCGTGGAAGCGGTCGAGTCGACGGGGAGCATGACATTCGTGACGGCATCCATCGCCTCCCAGCAGGTGGTGGCCGCCCATAGCGGCAGGCCTGAGGTGAGCCGGGGCCGCGAGACAGAGCTCTTTATCGCGCCGGGGAACGTGCATCTGTTCGATCCGGAAACGGAGCTTGCCGTCTTCTGACCCTTTCCGCTTTGCCCGCTCAAATGCTATAGGGCGACACCCGCTCTCACATTCGCTTTGCGAATGCGAGGGGATGGCATGTATGGCAAAGGATGCACCTTGGAGACTGCGCTCTATCTCCCGATCAAAGGCTTTCTTGAGGAGGCCGGCTATAGCGTCAAAGGTGAGATCGTCGGTTGTGATATCGTCGCGCTGAGCGATGGTGAGCCGCCTTTGGTGGTCATTTGCGAACTCAAGCTCAGTTTCAATCTTGAGCTCCTCCTGCAGGCGGTCGACCGGGCGGCTCTCAGCGATGAAGTCTGGCTTGCGGCACGCATTTCAGCGCGGGGCAAGGGACGTGAAAGCGACCGCCGGTTCCGCGACCTCTGCCGCCGGCTGGGTTTCGGCATGCTGGGCGTCTCGGATGGTGGTGTGGTCAGCATCATTGTCAGCCCGGCCGCGCCGATGCCGCGAAACAATGCGCGCAAGCGTTCGCGACTGGTTGCGGAGCACCGGCGCCGCAAGGGCGATCCGACATCGGGCGGCGGTTCCCGCACACCGATAATGACGGCCTACCGCCAGCAGGCGCTTGCCTGTGCCGAGGCGCTGCAGCGTGGCCATTTGCGGCCGCGCGATCTGCGCGCCGTTGCCCCCAATGCTCCGCAGATATTGCGCGGCAATGTCTACGGATGGTTCGAGCGTGTCGACCGGGGTGTCTATGCCCTGACGCAGGCAGGAATGGATGCGTTGAAGCGCTGGCCTCCATCCCCGGCAAGCGACCCGGCCTAGGCTGTAAACTCATGCGTGCGGTCGATTTTGCGCAGGCGGGTTTCGGAGTCCGCCATGCGGCGCTTGAGGGCCGGGACTGCATTGATGATGCGCAGTGCGCCGCGCATGACCGCCAGCTGGATGCGACCGAGCACGGGCCTGTGGCTGAGGCCGTTTGCGTCCATCTGCTTGCGTGACTCGAGCACTGCCCGCGCGCTGTATTCCAGCATTTCGGCTTCGTAGGCGTGCAGGGCTTCCACCAGCGGCCTGTCGCCGTCGCGCACCTCGGTGAGCCGCCTGCACAACAGGGCTGCATCCCGCAGCGCGGTATTGGCACCGACGCCGCGTCCGGGCGTCATGGTGTGTATGGCATCGCCGAGCAGCGTCACGTTCGACGACTGCCACGGGGAGACCGGCACCGACGTGCGGATATTGACGCGAAAGATGGTGGTTGGATCGGAAAGCGCAATCAGGCGGCGCAGATCGGGATGCCAGTGCCGGGTCATCTTCGCGGCGATCCTGGCAAGGTCGGGGCCGGGGAGGGAGGCGGGATCCTCCGGCAGGTTCTTGCGCGCGCCCCAGACACCCCACATGATGTAATCGCGGGTGTTGTCGAAAAGCAGTCCGGGCCATTCGGCAATCAGGTCGGCCTCATTGCCGCCGACCCCGTGCTTCACGCCGTCATTGTCCCATTTGAACTCCATGACGTGAAGAATGGCGCCATAGCCCTTCGGTGCCATGATCATCGATATGCCGTGAAAAACCTTGTCGGGAAGAAGCGCTCTGGTTTCGGGTGTGAGCGCGGCCTTGCCGCCAATGGAGACGATGCCCGTATCCTCCATTCGCGCCTCGGGCAGGCGTTGCTGGCGAACGCGCGAGTTGGCGCCGTCGGCACCGACCAGCACATCGCCGGTATCCGTTGAACCGTCATCGAAAACGACGGTAACCGTGCCGTCTTCATTATTCCGGTAGCTTGAGAATGTCTTGTCGAACACGACACAGTCCTCGAGCCCGGTGAGCAGGACTTGGCGCAGCGTCATGCGGCTGACCGATTTTTCGCTGTCGACCGGATCATCGCTGCCGGATACCGGCATGGATATCAGCTCGGACATGTTTTCCGTCAGCATGTTGAAATGGCGCGGTGCCCGCGCGCAGGTGGCAACAAAGAGAGCAAAGAGCGGCGGCGGCAGGCAGGTTTTGAGCGCTTGGCTTCCCGCAGGGCTGATGCCGACGCGATAGCCATACAGGCCATCGCGCCGCGTGCGGTCGCGTTCGTACACCCGGACACCGATGCCGGCCCGCTTGAGACCATGCGCAAGGCAAAGTCCTCCGGTCCCCGCGCCGATGATGATCACCTGCAAGGTATTCGTTTTCATGGTCTTGGCCTTTCGCTAGGAAGACGTGTGTTCGCTGGGCTGTGAAAGTTCCATTGCAATCTGGCGAAGCCAGGCTTCGCTCCAGGTCAGTTTGCCGGACTGAAGGTCGGCGGTGACGGCGCGTACCCACGCAAGCTGCGTGCCATAGGTTGCGCTCAGATATTCCATTTCCAGGAGAAAGAGACGGGGCACCGGCATCGCGCTTGCGTGACGCAAATTCTGTTCGATCCGGTCGATTTCCGCCTGCAGCGCGACGGCGCGCTGTTCGAGGTGCTGCCGGGCATCGTCGGGCGTCAGGAGCGGCAGAAACGAGATCGCCGCGGGAAAATCCGGGAATTCCTGTGATGGCGTGGAAAGGATTTCCCGCATCCATTGCAGCATGATTGCACGCCCGGCAGGGCTGAGCTCGTAGACGGTGCGTTCGGGCCGGTTCTCGTCGCGGGAGACGCCCTGCGAGGCAATCAAACCCTCCCGTTCCAGCCGGTTGACAGTCTGATAGAGACTGGCGCGCTGGGTGACATTGATGACCTCATCCTTGCCGCGTTCCTTGATGAGCTGTTGCATGCGGTAGGGATGCATGGGTGCCTCATACAGCATGGCGAGGATTGCGAGGGCGATCGGGGAGCGTTTGATTGTTTTCATAGTCGTATATATACTAGTAATAAAAATACTATGTCAAGCCCATGGCGAAGCGCTGCCCGAACGGCAGCTCTCGATATTTGTTCTCCTGCCCCGGCAGGTGCTTCCCACATTCAGCGACACGCTATATTCTCCGCCGACGTCGGATGGATTTCTTGCCAGAGCCAGGAACCGGGAAAATGAAGACCATGTCTGAAACGCGTCGCAAGCTCACCACGATTTTCTCTGCGGATGTTCAGGACTACACCCGTCTCATGCAGGTGGACGAAGAGCGGACGCTCGATACGCTCAACCAGTACCGCGATGCGATGAGACGTTTGATCGAGGCGCATGCCGGTCGGGTCATCAACACATGGGGGGATGGGCTCATTGCCGAGTTTTCCAGCGTCGTCGAGGCGGTGCGCGCGGCAATCGATGTGCAGCACGAGCTTGCCGGTTATAACGCCAAACGTTTGAACGATGCCCGCATGCTTTTCCGCATCGGCATCAATCTCGGGGATGTCATTGCCGAAGGCGACGATATCTATGGCGACGGGGTGAATGTCGCCGCGCGGTTGCAGGCCTCTGCCCCTCCCGGCGGCATCGTGATTTCAAGCACGGTTTTCGATCAGGTCCGCAACAAGCTGACCGTCGGGTTTGACTATCTCGGCGAGCTTTCGCTCAAGAACATTGAAGGCGGTATAGCCAGCTATGCCGTGCGTATCGGAGAAGACAGAGGATCTGGTCCGCAGAGGCCTTCCCTGCAACCCGGGCAGCCGCCGCATCATGACCATTTACGGCGAATCCAAACGCAAGCACACCCTGAGCCTTTGCCGTTCAGGAGAGCGCGGTTCGGTGTGCTGGCAACCGTCGCCGCCGGGATTGCCGCCATCAATTTTCTCACATGGAGCGGCTATTTCTGGGCTGCGTGGCCTCTCCTGGCCTTTGCTGCTCTTGCTTTCGGTCTGTGGGTGCGGACCACCCGCCTTGACCGGTTCGTCGCCATGCTGGCGATGGTCGGGTTCGTCCTCCTCGGCATCAACCTTATCACCTGGAGCGGGACGTTCTGGGCCGCATGGCCGCTGCTTGCCTTTGCGGTTGCCGGCAGCATCCGCTGGTTCACGCGCCAGAGGAGCGGTGTCCGGAGCTGAGCCCGCCAATGAATTTACTATTCGCCGCATCATATTTTGGCCGATAGTTGGAGATATCATTGGCCAATATTGGGGAGTATACAGACGGGAACAGGTTTTTTCTCAAGGCGATGACGTCGCAGGGATCAGCCTCAAGGACAGGCATGCCATTCGCAAGCGGGAACGGGACAGACATATAGCATTTTAACAGCAAACAAAAAGGGTGACTGCAATGCCCCATATCGTGCTGATTAATCCGCGTTTTGAAGCTTCTTACTGGGGGCTGGAACATGCCCTGCCCATATTCGACGCAAAAGCCAACCTTCCTGTGGCCTGCCTGCCTTTGCTGGCGGCCCTGACCCCTGCCGAACACACGGTCACGCTCATCGATGAGAACGTGGAAGACATCGACTATGATCTGTGTGCCAGCGCCGACATTGTCGGGGTTACCGGTATGATCGTGCAGCGCTTCCGCATGAAGGAAATCATCACGGAATTGAAGCGACGGGGCTGTTTTGTCGTGGTCGGAGGCCCATGGATCACCGTCCAGGAGAACTATTTCGCCGATCTCGCTGATGTGGCGTTCATTGGTGAAGCCGAAGAAACCTGGCCGCAATTCCTGACCGAATGGGCTGAACACCGGCATTCACGCCGGTATGAGCAGGCTGACAAGACAGATATGAGCACGGTTCCGGTGCCGCGCTTTGATCTCCTGAAAATGGACGATTATGCGGTGGGAAGCATCCAGTTCTCCCGGGGCTGTCCCTTTACCTGCGAGTTCTGCGATATCATCGTTGTCTTTGGCCGCAAGCCCCGCATCAAGACGGGTCAACAGATTCTGGCCGAAGTGGAGGCATTGCTGGCGACAGGCATGGATACCGCCTTCATTGTCGATGACAACCTCATAGGCAACAAGAAGGCGATAAAGGAGGTTTTGCGCGAGGTCATCGCGTGGCAGGTCGCGCACAATTATCCCATGACCTTCGTGACCGAAGCCTCCATTGATCTGGCGGATGATCCGGAACTGATGCAATTGATGGTCGATACCAACATTCGCGTGGTCTTCATCGGCATTGAAACCCCGAACGAGGCAGCACTGCGGGAGACGAAAAAGCTGCAGAATCTGCGCAAGGGCGGCACCATGCTGGAAAAGGTGCACACCATCCAGCGCTCAGGCATGGAAGTGTGGTGCGGCATGATCCTCGGTTTCGACAGCGACGATGCCTCGATTTTCGACGCGCAGCGTGCCTTTATCAAGGAAGCGCGGATCGTCAACGCCATGGTTGGCATGCTGGCGGCCATACCGAAGACCCCGCTCTATACGCGGTTGCTCAAGGAGGGGCGGCTTGATCCCGAGGATCAGCAGCCCTTTGGCACCAATGTCATTCCGCTCAACCTCAGCCGCGAGGCACTGCGCGACGGCTATCTCGCGGTCATGCAGGATCTTCACAATCCCCAAGCCTATTTCGACCGGCTCGATGCGCTTTATCTGGATGAACGCATCGAACCGGAACAGACGCGGCTGCGCCATTTGCGCCGCCATCCCTTGCAGTTTGCAAAGCTCAATGCGGAATGGATGCTCGAAGCCGTCGGCATCTTTCTGCGCCTGATGCGCCAGGTCCCCGACAAGGAACTGCGCCGCACCTACCGCCGGCGGATATGGGCCATGTTGAAGCGCCGCCGCTCGCCGGTGGTGATGCAGATCTATGCGATAAAATGCGCGATGCACTATCACGCCCATACGATGATCGCGCGGATGCAGACCGGCCAGATTGTGAACTCGTTCTAGGGAGTAAAACGCCGGGTGGCGTGACCGGGAGTGCTTCGGCATTTCCGGCGTCCGCAGCCATTTATGCGGCTAAAAACATTGGCGGGAAGGCCGCTACCGCTGCAAAATTACATTTTGTTAAGGCCATCTAAATGCCATGAATCTGGATCGAGATCATGCTTCCCCTAAAAGGAGGTGAGTGAAAATGAATGCCGATGAACAGAAACTTCTCAGTGGGCTCTTTGACCGTACAAGGCAGGCGGCCGATACGCCCCGGGACCCCGAAGCCGAGCGCTTCATTCTGGACCAGATCAAAAGCCAGCCTTCGGCCCCCTATCTCCTGGCTCAGGCCGTCATTGTCCAGGAACATGGCCTGAACGCATGTCACGAGCGCATCCAGGCCCTGGAAGCGCAGGTGAAGGATTTGCAGAATGCGCCGCCCCCGCAACAACAGTCGGGCGGTTTGCTGGGTTCGATCTTCGGCAGTTCCCAGAGTGCGCAGCCATCCCAGCCTTCTCCCGGCCGGTTCAGCGGACCGTGGGGCGGTGGCGGAGCAGCACCCCAGGACGCATATGCAGCGCAGGGACAGCCACCTCAGGCCGGGCGCTGGGCAGCCCCGCCGCAGGCCCAAGGCGGCGGCTTTCTGCAAGGTGCATTGACCACGGCAGCCGGTGTTGCCGGCGGCGCGCTCATGTTCGAAGGGATCAAGAACATGATGGGCGGCAATTCGTTGTTTGGCGGCTCGGGCGGCGGAACCGGCACTGTGCCGCAAGCCGGCGAGACGGTCATCAACAACTACTACAACGACGACAAAAATACCGGCACGCAGAACGATTACGCCGAAATGGACCGTCTCGACGACGCCTATGACGATGCACAGGACAGCGATACCGACGACGACAATGTAGCGTGACGCACCGGGCGATAAACAGGACAGCGCCCTGTTTGTCGCCTGTCTTCCCGGTCTTTCACCGAAGATCTGTCAGGCGTATGAGATCCAGAGGATCGCCAGGCCGAGCAGAATCCGGTAGCAGATGAAGGGCAGCGTTGAAAAACGCTCCAGAATGCGCATCAAGCCCCACAGGGCTGCGAAGGATGACAGTGATCCGACGACAAGTCCGACGAGCAGGATCATCCAGCCTTCAAAGGGAAGATGAGCGCGGGCGAGGACAACAAGTTCATGCAGGCCTGCCAGCGCGATAGCCGGAATGCCGAGCAGAAAGGAAAAGCGCGCGGCGTCCTGCCGCGTAAAATCGCGAAACAGGGCCGCCGTCAGGGTCGAGCCGGAGCGTGAAACGCCGGGGATCAGGGCACCAACCTGCGCGACGCCGACGATAAGCGCATCGCGCAGCCGCATGCTGTCCGCTGGACGTTTATGCTGGCATACCCATTCGGCAACCGCGAGCAGAACACCCATGACGAGGCAGGAAAAGCCGATGACCGGCAAGGTGCGCAACGGACTGTCGCAAGCATTGAGAACCGGCGCCAGAAGCAGGCCGGCGATGACGATCGGCACGGTGCCGAGCACGATGCCGATAGCCATGCGCAGCTTGGGCGACATCCAGTCGCCCGTCCTGATCGCGCTGAGCGATCCGCCGGTTATGGCGTAGATATCGCGCCGGAAATAGCAGATGACCGCCGTCAATGCGGCCAACTGCATCGCCGCCGAAAAAGCCGATCCGGGATCCTGCCAGCCGAGAAGTGCCGGAACCAGCCGCATATGCGCGGTGGATGATATCGGCAGCAATTCCGTAATGCCCTGAACCACGCCCAGCACGGCGACCTTGGCGGTGCCCAAAGCCACAAAGCCGGTATCTACCCCTTGCGTGCATACGCCACTCATAAAGTGTTTCCCTCGATCTGGGTGATGGATGTCGATCGATTTCTTCGATCGCTGCGGAGGCTACATGCAAATGCGCTGCAAGTGTAGACGCCACGCGCATCTGGAGCCGCTGAAACAACAGAAAACAGCAGCGCCAAATGTCACGGTTGCCCGCTACTGTCCGCCACGCAATTGACGCGGATGCGACTTTAATAAGCCGCAACTTGTAATGTAGTATAAAGCACTAGAAGCGCGTGAAATTTAAAGCGCATCATCGACAATCGGCAGGATCACAGTGGCAGAGTTTTCGGAAGTCTTGAGCTCAATGATTATCGGTGTGCTGGCGCTTGCCGTCGGCATGGTGGTGCTCTGGGGCGCTTGCCGGTATCAATGGCGGGCCGAGCGGACCGCCGGTCTGGCGTTGCTGGGACTCTTGCTGCTTTTTGGTGTTGCGTCCCTGTTTGGCATTGAAGCGCCGAGTGCGATTTTGCTCGGCGTCGTGGCGTGCGGGTTCATTGCCATACTGATCTTGAAGCGTGCAAAGGCCGGTTCGCCGCCAAATCGGCCCCAACTCCCATAAATACCGATCTTCCGCGGCTCAGCCCTTACTGAGGGTTTTCCAGGCTGAAAAGCTCGGCCTGCTCGTCATAGGCAAACAGCTCGGCATAGCGCGCCCAGGACACCACGGTCCTCAGTGTCTCATCCGCATAGTCTTCGCTCATGAAGTCTTCCAGCTCGTTGCGGAAACGGGCTGCCGGAGCCGTATGCGTCGGCCGCTCGTCAAGCACGCGTCTGATAAGGCCGATGAGCGGAACATAGGTGACGAGGTGTTCCGCGAAAACCTTCTTGCGGGCATCGGTATCGAGATGGGCAAACCGCATGCCGGCGTCGGTCAGGACGAGGTCGCCCTCGTTCAGATGGGCAAAACGCAGGAGTTGCAGGGCTTCGCCCAGATGAAACAGCTCGTCGGCCTCCATCTGCAGCGTACCGGCAAGAACAGGCAGGTCGGCGCGCCCATGATACGGTTCGCCCGCCAGAGACTCCATCAGGCCAGCCAGGATATTGGTCGAAACCGGGTTCAAAATCATGCCCATTCCCGTACCCGGAATACCTTCCGCGGATGGCAGGCGAGGCTCGGTACGCTGGGTCATGCGGGCATAGATATTGTCGACCAGCTGCCGGAAGACCGGATCGAGGCGATTGCGCGGATGGGGAAGATCGACCCTGAGTTCCTGCGCAACCCGGCCGGGATTGGACGAGAAAATCAGGATGCGGTCGCACATCAGCACCGCTTCTTCGATGTTGTGGGTGACGATCAGCACCGATTTTATCGGCAGGCGCCCTTCGATCCACAGATCGATCATGTCGGTGCGCAGGGTCTCCGCGGTGAGGACATCAAGGGCCGAGAAGGGTTCGTCCATCAGCAGCAGGTCGGGATGCACCACCAGTGCCCGGGCAAAACCGACGCGCTGGCGCATGCCGCCGGACAGTTCCTTGGGATAGGCATTTTCGAACCCGTCCAGACCGATGAGATCGATTGCCGCGAGCGCCCGCTTGCGCCGTTCCGCCCTGTCGACATCCTGCGCTTCAAGACCAAGCTCCACGTTCTGCAGGACTGTCAGCCAGGGAAAAAGCGCAAAGGACTGGAACACCATGGAAATGCCGAGGGGCGGGCCCTGGATGACGGAGCCGCGGCACTTTGCTTCGCCGGAGGACGGCGCGATCAGGCCGGCGATGATCCGCAGCAGCGTTGACTTTCCCGAGCCGGAGCGGCCGAGCAGTCCGACGATCTCGCCCTCCCTGATGTTCAGGTCGACATCGTCGAGCACCATGACATCGTTGCCGCTGCCTTTCTTGAAGGACCGGGAAACATTGCGGATGTCGACGAGCAGGTTTCTGTCAGCTTGATCAAGCATTGAACATTCCTTTGATCCGATAATCCGGCACTAGCCGAGACGAAGGCGCCGCTCGCCAAAGGCGTAGAGCGGGCGCCAGAACAGGCGATTGAACAGCGTTACAAAGATGCACATGACGGCGATGCCAAGCACGACACGCGGGAAATCTCCCGCCGTGGTGGCATTGGCGATGTATGATCCGAGCCCCGGTGTCGTCAGTTGCGTGTCACCCCAGCTGGCCACTTCGGCAACGATGCTGGCATTCCACGCACCGCCGGAGGCCGTGATAGCGCCGGTGATGTAATAGGGGAAAATGCCGGGGAGAATGACTTTGAACCACCAGCGCCAGCCACGGAGATGAAAGCTGTTCGCCGCTTCCTTGAGATCGCTGGGAAAGGCGCTGGCCCCGGCAATGACATTGAAGAGAATGTACCACTGCGTGCCTAGGATCATCAGCGGGCTGAGCCAGATATTGGCGTTGAGACCGAAATGCACGATCAGCACGACAAAGGCGGGGAATGCGATGTTGGCGGGAAACGCCGCCAGAAACTGGGCCAGCGGCTGGACTTTCTGCGCCAGTTTCGGCCGCAGTCCGATCCACACTCCGACAGGCACCCAGACAAGTGTCGCGAGTATCATCAGAACGGTCACCCTCAACAGGGTGATGAACCCGTTGCCGACGGCGGTCGCCACATCGGACCAGGCAATATTGGCCTTGAGATAGATGATGCTGATATAGGCCGCATAGCCTGCGGCAAGAACAATGAAGGCAAGCCAGAGCCGGTCGAGAAGGCGTGACGTCGCGGGCTTTGCGTCACCCGAGCCGAATGTCGGCAGCGCCGGCAAACGCAGGTTCCAGACCAGACGGGAAAGAAAGGCGACCGGGGCGGCGAGCAGGCGTGTGATCCGGGCCCGGCGAAACAGGTCCAGCATCCAGGAACTTGGAACCGTTTCCGACGAGGTTGTTTCAAAGCGGAACTTGTCGGCCCAGGCCACGAGCGGCCGGAACAGGAACTGATCGTAGAGCAGGATGACGGCGAGCATCGCCATCGTGGCATAGAAGATTGCCATGATGTTCTGCTCCTTGATGGCCAGCGCGACGTAGGAGCCAACCCCCGGCAGGGTAACGGTGGTGTCGCCGACGGTGATCGCCTCCGACGCCACGACGAAGAACCAGCCTCCCGACATCGACATCATGGTATTCCAGACAAGACCGGGCATCGCAAACGGAACGTCCAGCCGCCAGAACCGCTGCCAGCCCGTCAGGTGGAAGCTCTGCGTTGCCTCCTCCAGGTCTTTCGGCTCGTTGCGCATGGATTGATACATGCTGAACGTCATGTTCCAGGCCTGGCTGGTGAAGATGGCAAACACGGATGCCAGTTCGGCGCCAAGGACGCTGCCCGGAAACAGGTTGAGGAAGAAGGTGACGGTAAAGGTCAGGAAGCCGAGGATCGGCACGGACTGGAGAATATCGAGAATGGGAACCAGCACCATCTCGGCACGCCGGCTCTTGGCGGCGGCTGCGGCATAGATGAAGGTGAAGACGAGCGACAGGGCAATGGCCAGGAGCATGCGCAGCATGGTGCGCAGTGCGTAAACCGGCAGATTGGATGGATCGAGGGAAAGCGGGGCGGCTTCAAGTGTCGACAGCGGAACCGTGGTCACGCGGGCGCCGTAGGCGATCAGCACGATGGCGCCGATCACCAAAAGCAAAGCCATCAGGTCCCACATGCTCAGCCACATCGAGCGGCCGATGGCAGGCGGTGTATACTTTTGAAACGCCATAAGCCGGGCCCCTAATGGCTTGAATGCAATGAATAAAGGACGCTATTCGCGGTACTCTGCCATCGTTGCCGAAGCATTTGCAAGGGACTTAAGAAGGACGATCATGACAGTGTCATGACGGAAAATGGGCAGCGGGAAAAATTGCGCGGATCGCCGGATTGGCTGCGGCTGTTTCACCCGTGGCGGCGCAGTTGCCAGCGCACAATTCCCATGCCAATCCGGTTGAGTTTCCCGATAACCCGCCACAGGGATCGGGCACGCCGCTTTGCCAGGCGGCCGGTGGCCAGCCGGGGCAGCGCGAACCAGATGAGGCGCAGGGAACACTAGTTCAATATGGCAACCAGATGCGCGCAGGCCCTGACCTCCGTGGAGCGCAGGCGCGCCTGCAGCCACCCCTGAAGGTGAAGACCAGACGGGGCATGCGGGTTACGGATTTGGCGATGCGCCTTCTGGATTCGCGCGAGCTCCTGCGTTGTGTTCAGGCGCAGTTGGCGGCGCTTTGCCAGGATATGGTCCAATTCACTGCTGCTGTTCTGCATCGCGCACCGCTCTGCAACCGGAATTTGCATGCCGCTCGTCGTTCGAGGGCGTCAATGCGCGGCTGCCGTTTGACAATCGGGTGTCAATCTGCATCCTCCAGTGGCTATAGGAGCAAGCGAAATATGGTGCGCTCGGGCCAAAAAGCCATACGAACGGCTCTTGTGTAATTTACCGGAAGCGGCAGTGTAGCATTATGGATCACAGTATGTGTCGGTCATATTCTGGTCGTGTTAATCCTGCCTTGGTTGGCATATAATTATCCTGTTACCACGTTTTGGGGTAGGCAGATTTTCTGGAAGGAATGCAAATGGTACGCAGGTTAACGCTTCTCATGGCCGGAGCCCTGATGGGTGCAACGGCAATGGTGGCTGTGCAGGGCGGGCTGCATATAACCGCCGCGGAAGCTGCGGGCACGGACACATACAAGCAGTTGTCGCTTTTCGGCGAAGTCTTCGAGCGGGTGCGCAACCAGTATGTCACGCCGCCCGATGACCAGAAGCTGATCGAAAGCGCCATCAATGGCATGCTGACGTCGCTCGACCCCCATTCGTCCTACATGAACGCCGAACAGGCGAAGGAAATGTCGGTGCAGACCAAGGGCGAGTTTGGCGGCCTTGGCATTGAAGTCACCATGGAAAACCAGCTGTTGAAGGTGATCACGCCGACGGAAGATGGCCCCGCGTTCAAGGCCGGTGTTCTTGCCGGCGATTATATCTCGCAGATTGACGGGACCGATGTCCGCGGCCTGTCGCTGAACGATGCGGTCGACAAGATGCGCGGCGATGTCAACACTCCCATCGAGTTGACGCTGATCCGCCAGGGGGCCGACAAGCCGATCAAGCTGACCGTCGTGCGCGACGTGGTCAAGGTGAAGGCCGTCAAGTACCGCGTCGAGAACGATGTCGGCTATGTCAGGGTGATTTCCTTCACCGAACAGACCTACGAAGATTTGCAGAAGGCGATCAAGGACATCCAGAGCAAGGTTCCCGCCGACAAGCTCAAGGGCTTCGTGCTCGATCTTCGCCTCAATCCGGGCGGCCTGCTGGACCAGGCGGTTGCCGTCTCCGATGCCTTCCT